>CAMWMM010000019.1 GCA_947175285.1 uncultured Lachnospiraceae bacterium | reverse complement strand
GGTATGAACCGATAGATTTGATTACAGAATGGATGGAAGAACGTGATTTTTAAAAACGTACTATATTTTGCCATTATCAAAAATCAGAGTGAGAGGAAAAATAATGACAACCTATAATGAAAAAGAATTTATTTTAAAAAAGTTTAAAAAGAATTTTTTTCCTTATAAGGATAAAAAAATAGTTTTATATGGGACAGGAAAGAATACAAAGGCTATTATTAGGGAATATGAACAGGACTTCTGCATTGCTGGGATTATGGATGTAGGCAAAGAAGGTAAAACAATCTATGGGAAAAAGGTTTTATCAGAAGAACAAGTAAAAAACATGCATATAGATTTAATTATTCTGATATGTCTCCCGATATCTGAAGATATTGTTTACGGACGAATAAGAGAGTTTACGGAGAAAGCACAAATTAATGTATATAATTTGGATGGGGTACGGCTGTGCACATATATGGAAGAGCATCAATTCGCAAAGTTGTCAGATACAGAAAAAGAAAGGATAGCAGAAACAGAAGGGGTATATGCATTACTTAAGCATACTACATATTATGATTTTGAACACAAAGCAGATACTTGGATAAAACGCAAAATGTTAGATTTTTTTGTAGAAGAATTATTGAAATATCCTGTTGATGTGAAAGAAGATGGGAAGGTTTTCATAGCAGACCCTGAGAGACTGGGATATTTGTACTGGGGACCGATTTTTACAGGATTTCTTATTTGGATGGTAAAAGAGGTAATAAATGACACGTGCGATATTATTTTGTTTCAGTCAAGAGATGGATATTTGTTGCAAAAAATGTATAAGGTTTTGAAAAGTACATATAGGGAAGTGGCGTTTCCGGCGGATATTTATTTTCTCACCTCAAGACGTGCCAGTATTGTACCAGGAATAAGAACGGAGGAAGATATTAAGATAGCAGCCGGATATTCATGGTATGGACCGGATGAGGATTTTATGACAAGAAGATTCGGAGTAGAGGCAGATGGAAAAGAACTGTCGGAAATGGGCTGTGAACAATATGCTATAAAATATAAGGAAAAAGTTTTTGAAAGGGCAAAAGAAGAACGGTTAAATTATAGAAAGTATTTGAGTAATTTGAATCTTTCGCAATATCAAAAAGCGGCATTGATTGACACGACTGCAGCTGGAACTGTGCAGACGAATTTACAACATTTTATGGAACTTTCGATAAAAGGATACTACTTTCTGAAAAGAGTGTCTGAGGTAGAGGAGAATAATCAAATAGAAATTTGTTCATATTATCCCACACAGCCACAGTATAAAATCCGAGAAAATGTATTTGCATATTCTCAATTCATGGAATTGATTTTGTCATCAAGAGAGAATTCCTTAATTTGTTTTAATGCAAATGGAGAACCTGAATATGCGAAGGAAAAAAGAGGAGAAGAAGAAAAGGATGTCATACAATGTTTGCAGATGGGGGTTTTGAGATATTTTGAAGATATTTGTAATATGCATTTAGAATGGCAGGAATTGAAAATGAACAGAGAATTTGCGGATGCGATCCTTGGTACGATGAATCGGCAAAACATTATAATCAACGACGACAGAATTAAAAATTTAGTAATGGAAGATTATTTTAGGAATATAAAAGAAAGGGTATGCGAAAGGTTTTAGGGCAATTGAGGGGCAAATGAAGGATGAAAACAAAGTATGCTATTTTTGGTGCAGGACAATATGGGCAGCAGGCTTTAGAAGAATATGGATTAGAAAATGTTGAATGCTTTATTGACAATAGTGCAAAAGAATCAATAAAAGGAATAATACCAATCATTAGCCTGGATGAATTTATTCAGAAAAATAAGAAATGTCAGATTATCATTGCAACAAAATATGCTAAGGATATATTAAAGCAATTAGAGAATAAAGGAATTTATAATTATCAAATCTATATACATGATCATTGCAGTTACTATTCGACTGATATGTTAGTAGTAAATCCATACAAATCAAAGACCGAGGCTGCAACTGAGAAGATGTGGAATGATATTATGCAGGATAGCCGGATTTCAGAGTATATTGATTTATGCGTTGACAGAATAAAGAATGAAAATAAGTTGTTTCGGCATGTTGAAATTGAGACATATAATCGTTGTAATGGGGGATGTGAATTTTGTCCTGTTAGTGTAAAGTGGGAATCACGTCCAGAATGTAAGATGGATGAAAGATTGTTTAAAAAGATAATTAATGAACTTGAGGCGATAAATTATGATGGAAGACTTGCCTTGTTTTCCAATAATGAACCTTTTTTGGATGATAGGATCTTAGAATTTCATCGTTATGCCAGACTGCATGTGCCGAGAGCCAGAATGCATTTATATACAAATGGTACAAAACTTTCTTTAAAGCAGTTTGTTGAAGTTATGAAATATTTGGATGAACTCATCATTGACAATTATAATGAAGATTTGATACTGCTTCCGAATTGTAGGGCAATTAAAGATTATTGTGAGATGCATCCGGAATATATCAGCCGTGTTACTATAGTGCTGCGTAAACCACAGGAGATATTGACCAGCAGAGGTGGGGACGCACCAAACAGGAAAGAAAAAGTTTCCTGCCCAGACGCTAAATGTATATTACCTTTTCGACAAATGATTATTCGTCCGGATGGAAAAGTGTCGCTATGTTGTAATGATCCGCTTGGAAAAAATACGCTTGGAGATGTGACACAGGATACTTTAGTAAACATTTGGTATAATGATAGATTTGGTATGGTAAGAAGGTGTTTGGCAGAAGGGCGAGGGAATTGGAAACATTGTGAATATTGTGATGTGTTCAGTGTTGGCTAATGCCAAATGAAAAGGACAAGATTTATGAATAATAGAGAGTTATTAGGAAAATTAAATGAGAGTATTGTGACAGTAATCTTCGGCTGTGGGGGCGCGGGAAGTTATTTCTATCAATGTATTAAGAGTAGTGGTTTTCAGGGATGCGTTGCTTTTTGTGATAATGTGAAAGCAAAGCAAGGACGTTTTCAGGATTATGAGGTGTACTCAGTAGAAAAGGCGGTGGAACGATTTTCGGAGGCAGTTTACTTGATTTTGAATCCGGTATATGCAGATGTCATGAGACAGCAGCTATATCAGCTTGGAATTGTGGAAAAACAGATTATACATGCTTTAACGGATGAGGCTGAGGACTATTTGATGGCATATAGACGAAAAGGGAAAGAACAGTCTTTGTCAGAACTTCAGTTTGAGGTGGATATTGTATCACATTGTAATTTAAACTGTAAGTGTTGCTCACAATTCTCCTGTATTGCAGAGGAAGAATACATAAATGTAGAGATAATGGAGCGTGATTTTAAGCGTCTTGGTGAATTATTTGCCGGACAGTGTAAAAGAATTTATCTTATTGGGGGAGAACCGTTATTACACCCAAATCTGTCTATGTGTATGAGTATAGCCCGCACATATTTTCCCAAAGGGGAGATATCTGTATTTACAAATGGCGTTCTCCTTTTAAAACAAAAAAATGAATTTTGGCAGATATGCAGAGAAAAGAAAATTTCTATTATTGTAACGAAATATCCGATAACGATAGATTATGAAGATATTATGAAAAGAGCGCAGAAGGAACAGGTTTCATTTAAATATTTTACAACTTCAGAGGATTTTAAATTTATGATAAATTTAGGGTTGGATATAGATGGAATGCAGGACATAGAATACAATTTTTTTCAATGTAATGAGGCGAATAACTGCATTAAATTGCGAGATGGCAAGTTATATCCATGTACCAGACCAGCGGCAATATATCGGTTTAATCATTATTTTGGGTTTGATTTGCAGGTATGCGAAGCAGATTTTATTGATATTTATAGGGCAGTGGATAAGAACGAAATTTTGAGAAAATTGGCAGAACCAATTCCTTTCTGCCGATATTGTAATGTTTTAAAAGAGAGAAGTGCTATGAACTGGGGAAAGACAGAGGGAAAATTGGAAGAATGGGTATGAAACTAGGGAGGGATAAAACTTTGAACGATTTGTTTATTCTTAACCATAGATTAAGAGAGGCTCAGAATGTTGTATTGTATGGAGCAGGATATTTGGGAAAGAAGACTTATGATTTTTTGGTTCAGAAAAAAATTAGAATTATGTATTTTTGTGACAGTATGAAATATGGCGGTAAAACAATGGATGGATTAGAAATCATTGATCCCGAAAAACTCTTAATGATTCCAGATTTGTGTGTTGTTATTACAGTTGCAAAAGCATGGATTGAAATTTACGACAAGCTTTTGAAATTAGGGATAGCTAAAGAAAATATTATTTCCCATGTTGGATTAAGTAATCTGTGTATCATAAATGTAGGAATGCTGCAAGGAAAAAAAATATTGGTTTCGGGAACCGGAAGTGACAGTTTGCGAGTTTTATATCAATTATTAGCTCACGGGATAGGTATAGAGGGATTTTTGGATGAAGAGACTGCGGATGGAAAATTATTAAACAGGAATATATATAGAAAGAAAGCGATAAAGGATTGGAAAAATACAGTTGTTATAGTACAGCCGACGGAAATTCAGGAAACTTTTCCAGACGAAATGATAATCAGTATTGATAATTCATTTAAAGGATATTTTGGAAAGGATATTTATGCAGGTCGTGAGAAAGTCAGTATCATGTTGTTACATGAGTTAAATCGCTTTAAAAGAGATAGGAAGCTAGTCATTTATGGGACAGGGGAATATTCGTTAAAGTGTTATAAAATATTACAAATGCTTGGGTATGAGATTGAGTTCTTTGTCAGTTCAACTGATTATGAAACACAGATAGAACATAAACAGATTGTTTCCATATATGATTTAATATATCAACCAGATGAATATTATATATATGTATGTGTTGAGCAGGTAGATTATGAAAAAGTAACATACGAGTTGAAAGCGTTAGGGTATCACGAACTGTATGATTATTCCCCAGCATGGGAGCGTGGGTTGGATAGGATTTATGATCCTCATTTGGGCTACATTTGCATTACAGTAGAATCTGGAAAAGAATATAACGGGTTTTATACAATTCCGGCAAATTTAGATACAAAAAAATATAAAATTTTGGTTTTGGGAGGATCGACATCAGACCCGTGGTGCACTCCAGTAAAACTGTGGTGTCAGATTTTGTGGGAGATCTGTCAGCAACATGGTTATAATGTGGAAGTTATTGTAGGGGGAACTATGGGGTATGCATCTGCACAGGAATTGGAAAAACTGGTTAGGGATGGTATTAATTTGAATGTTGATTTAGTTATAAGTTATAGCGGAGCAAATGATATTTTTGATAGGGGTGAGTATCCATTTTTAAATCTATTTCAATTAGATGTGTGCACTATTTTTGATAATAGAGAAAAGGGGTTAAAATCATCAAGAGGTTTGAAGCGCAAAAAAGTTGACCCGTATTATGAATGGATGCAGAATGAGAGAATGATGCATGGAATATTAAATGAATTCCAAATTCCTTTTTTAGCTGTTTATCAACCCGTTCTCTGGTCTAAAAGTGGAAAAAGGTATATAGATGAGATCACAAAGGAAAAGATGCATAGAAGTACGATTGTTAATGCAGAAGGATATGAGCAGGCAATCAGAAATGCAAATAGCGCTCGTGAAAAAATAAAATATGATGCGGAAAATACAGAGTGGCTTTATGATTTTACAGCAATTTTTGATGATGAACCGGATGTATATGTAGATGTAGTTCATTGTACTGAAAAAGGAAATAGGATAATTGCTGAAAGGATGTTCGGATTGTTAGAAAAATATTTGCAATAACATAGACGGGAGAAGAAATTATGAAATCTGTATCAATAATTATGCCGTTATTCAATGCTGAGAAATTCTTAGCAGAAGCATTGCAAAGTATTTTGAATCAAACATATAAGAATTTTGAATTGATTTGCATAAATGATTGTTCAACTGATCATACACGGTCAATTTTGAATAACTTCCAAAATCAGGATGAACGTATAAAAGTTTTGGATAATAAAGAACATTTAGGAGCGGCTATCTCTAGAAACAGAGGGTTGGATGTGGCGGAAGGAGAATATGTTTCATTTTTGGACGGAGATGACATTTTTGAGGAGGAACTAATTGAGAAATCCTATGATACTATAGTAAAGTATGATGCGGACATTGTCATATTTGAGTATACGCATGTACCGAGTGATACAATATACAATAAAAGGTTAAAGGAGCGTCCAGACACATTTTATGAAACATATTGTGATACTGTGTTTTGCATAAGGGATTTTAAACCAAGAGATTTTCCAAACTGGTCCGACTCGCCCTGCGATAAATTGTATAGAAAGCGTTTTATAGAAGATAACAAATTAGAATTTCAAAATTTGACTTCTTTTAATGATATTTATTTTGCCAAGATGGCTTTGTTTAGCGCAAAAAGAATAGTTTGTCTAAATGATAAGAGAATTATGGTTTATGCAAGAGATCATTTTGAAACATCAAGAATATCGTCTGACAGAAATCCGATGTGTGCATATTATGCAATGGAAAAGTTGGCAAGGACATTGCAAGAAAGAAATATGATGGAAGACTATGCAGAGTATCTTTATTATGCAATAGCGATAAAGTTTTGGTATGTTTTAGTATACAGAAAAGAGGAGAGACGGAATGAAAACTTTTATAAATTTTTACATGAGGAAGGAATTGCAAAATGCATAGAATATGGAAAGGAATTTTATGACAGGATTGATATCTATGATAAATATATAATAGAGAATTTTCGGAACAAAACATATGATAGCCGGTGGTTTGATCATCTGGAGACTTATTTTGAATTTTATTTAAAACATAATGGTCAGATACTTCGTAAATTTATACAGGACAAATTGCAGCAGGATAAAAAAATTATTATATGGGGAATAGGAAATAATGGGACAAGCCTTTTAAGATATTTAAATGAATATTCCATTAAGATTTACGCGGCTGTTGATTACAGTGAAGAAAAACAGGAAACAGTAGTTTGTGGGTATGAAGTATTAAGACCTGATGAGATATGTAAGAAAGCGGATTATATTCTTGCTGTTGGAAGGCTGGTATATCTGCATGCGGAAAATATGACAAGGGACAGTGATACCAGTTTAATAAATGTATTTGAGTTGCTGACGGAAAATACGGGAGTGTAAGTATCATTTGGATTGAATGGAGACTGTGGCATATGAATATAGCAATATGGGGTGCAGGTAAGTTTGGCAAAATTGTTGGAAAACAAATAAGAACAAATCAAAATATAGTGTGTTATATAGACAATTGTGCGGAAAACATAGAGGACATAATGGGGATAGAAGTGGTTTCACCCACAGAATATATGAGACATTATGTTCAGAGTGTGGATATGGTATTGGTTGCAGTACTGGACTGGTATGCGGTATATAAGCAGATCAGTAAGATGAATATAAGAAAATATGGAATAGTCAGTAAGCTGGTTTATAGTCATAAATTGCCTGTTTCGAACGATGTTTTAAGAGACATCAACATACTATATAACGATGAAATAGAAAGTAAAAAGATACAAATGAGGAGACTGGAGACGAATGTGGTCGATTTCTGTAATCTGAACTGTAAGGGCTGCAGTCATTTTTCGAATATATTTGGCAAAGGAGATGCCATTGGCTATGAATCCTTTGAAGAAGATATTAGGTTTCTTTCTAAAAAAGTGTTCATTGCTCATTTTGATTTGTTGGGTGGAGAAGCATTTCTGGCAGATAATTTGGGTCTGTATATAGGGTGTCTTAGAAAGTATATGCCCAAGACAAGTATTACTATTGTATCGAATGGAGTTTTGATTCCCCGTCAAAGTGAGTCTTTATTAACTTATATAAGAGAAAATAATGTACTTGTGAGTATAACGGAATATCCGCCTACCTCAAAGCTGAAAGATAAAATTATAAGCACACTTGAAAGTGTTGGAGTAATGTACGAATTTCGGAGAAAATCAGAAGATTTTGGAAAGAATATTGATTTAAACGGGAGAAATGATCCATACAGAGCACAGAATGGGTGCAGGGAAAGAGAATGTTATTTTTTGAGGAAAGGAAAAATATATAAGTGTCCGTTTTCAGCGTTAGGGAATTATTTCTTTGAACAGTATAAGATACCACTCCATTTTGAAGAAGGTATAGATATTTATGATGAGAATATTGATTTGCGGGAAGCTCTGCAGAGAATTGAAACAGAACCAATTGAGCAATGCAGGTATTGTGGGACAGAAGAACGGTTTCGGTGGGAGGTATCAAATCAACCGGAAGTAGGTGAATGGCTTATTAATTAACTATCAGCATATGGGCAAAAGGATGGATTTTTGGGTGAGGAGCTTTTGGATAAAGTAACGAGACTAATTAGACAAAATGAAAGATTATATGATAATTCTTTAAGATTGTTGTGGAGGGTATAGGGGAGATGGTATGTATTCGTTTGATGTGTTTGACACTTTAATTACAAGGAAAACTGCTGTCCCTGAAGGGATTTTTGCAATTATGCAGTATGAACTGGGGAAGGAAGAATATGCGGTGATGCCTGTATCAATGCGCAGTAATTTTTACCAACTCCGCATCGCGGCGGAGAGACTTGCAAGGCAATCATACCAGCAGGGTGGGATAGAGGATGTGACGCTGGAACAGATTTACGATGTGCTTGCAGTGCGTGGGGAATTAAGCAGGGAGCAGCAAATACAGTTGGTGCGTTTGGAGTGTGATATTGAGTATCGGGAATGTATTCCCATTGAAAAAAATGTTATTCAGGTAAAAAAATTGTTGGCAGATGGAGAAAAAGTAATTCTAATATCCGATATGTACCTTCCCAAGAATCAGATTTATAAGATGCTGGCAAAGGCAGATCCAGATTTGGCAGAACTACAGTTATATGTTTCAGGAGACTGCAAAAAAAGAAAGTATACAGGGGCGATTTATGAGTTTGCCATGAAACAGTCCAATTTTATTGGTGCGGAGTGCATTCATATCGGAGATAATGAAAAGGTGGATATCGTTGCGGCGAGAAATGCAGGATTTCGATCAAGATTATCATGGTTCCCGAATTTGCTGCCAATAGAAAAAAATCTTTTGGACAAGACACCGGGGAATGTCTGGCTAAATAGGGTTATTGGATGCAGCAGGCGTGCAAGATTACGGCTTGGAGAAGAGATGACTGAGAAAGGTGACGTGCTGGTCGGAACATCTGTCGGTGGAATCCTGTTGGTTTTTTATATGCAATGGGTGATAAGAAATGCGTTGGCAAAAGGAATAGAAAGACTGTATTTTATGGCACCTGATGGGGATGTGTTAAAGCGCGTTGCAGATATAGTAATTCAAAAAACAGGGACAGCGATTGAAACGTATTATAGCCAGGGGGACATTTGCACGAGTGGTAGATTTGCGTTTGTTGCTATGACAGAAAAAACTTGTATTCAAAAATACATGTCAGGCTTATTACATGATTCTTATGCCGGAGGTTTTCAAATCTTTCTTTTCAGCTTGGATCAGATAACTTCGGTAGATAACTGTAGTATATTTGTTTTTTATCCCGGAAGAATCCGTAAATGGGATATCTTGGAGCATTTTTGCGATATTTCAGGAAGTAAGAGTGATTATTTGGCAGGGGTTGAGAAGTTTACAGAATTTTTTTGTGAAGATGGACAAATGATAGTGCAGACAGAAGATATGGAACAGCTTTGGAAGATGCTTACATACATCACAGAGACACCCGACAAACTTATGGTTGAATTTTTATGCGGTGTGACAGGAGGAGAAGTATGAGGTCTATTTCAGTTATTATGCCGTTATATAACGCCGGGAAATTCTTGGCGGAAGCGTTGCAAAGCGTTTTGAACCAAACAGGTAAGGACTTTGAATTGATTTGCATTAATGATTGTTCGACGGATGATACGCGGAAAATTCTGTGCGATTTTCAAGAACGGGATAAACGTATTAGGATCTTGGACAATGAATACCATCTAGGTGCGGCACCGTCCAGAAATAAAGGGTTAAATGCTGCAGAGGGGAAATACATCCTGTTTTTGGACGGGGACGATATCTTTGAGGAAGAATTGTTGGAAAAGACCAGTAAAACGATTGAAAAATATCAAGCGGATATCGTTATATTTGAATATATGCATACGCCCAGCGATGAAATCAATAAGAAAAGGGTAAAGGAGCATTCAGCGGATTATGTTGAAAAATTTTGTCGGACTCCTTTTTCAGTATGTGATTGTACATTAGTGGATTTTTCAAACTGGTCAAGTTCGCCCTGTGATAAATTGTTTAGGAAAAGTTTTCTTCGTGATAACTATTTGGAATTTCAGGATCTGCCTTCCTTTAATGATGTTTATTTTGCCAAAATGGCTTTGTTCTGTGCGGGAAAAATCATTTGTCTGGATGATGACAGGGTAATGGTCTATGCCAGGGATCACGATGAACCTTCCAGAATATCCAGAGACAGGAATCCAATGTGTGCATATTATGCGATAGAGAAACTGGCAAAAGAATTGAAAGAACGGAATATGATGGAAAAATGTTTTATCCATCTATATCATTTTATGGCAAATACTTTTTGGTCTTTATTGATTTACGGCAAAGATGGAAAACGAAGCAAGGATTTTTGTCAGTTTTTGCACGATAAGGGGATTGCAGACTGTATAGCATATGGAAAGGAATTTTATGACAGGATTGAGATTTATGACAAATACATTATAGAAAATTTTCAGAATAAGGCATATGACAGTAGGTGGTTTGAACATATGGATACTTATTTTGAGTGCTATTTAAAACATAGGGGACAGATACTTCGCAGATTTATAAATGAAAAATTGCAGCAGGATAAAAAAATTATTGTATGGGGAATAGGAAAAAATGGGACAAGCCTTTTAAAATATTTGAATGAGCATTTTATTAAAGTTTACGCGGCTGTTGATACTAACGAAGAAAAGCAGGGAATAACGGTTTGTGGATATGAAGTATCGGAGCCTCATGAAATATGCGCGAAAGCGGACTATGTTCTTGCCGTTGGAAAGCCTGTATATCTGCATGCAGAGAAAATAATGAAGGACAGTAATGTCAGGGTAATAAATGTGTTTGACCTGTTGGAAGAGAAGGATGGAATCTTATGAGGATTATTATTTCTCTTACATCGTATCCGTCGAGGATTGATGGTGTGTATAAGGTGATAGAGAGTCTTTGCAGGCAGACGGTTCCCGTAGATGAGATTGTTCTATATCTCAGTAGTGAAGAATTTCCGGATCGAGAGGATGGCATCCCGTTTCGACTCAGGAGTTTGTCAGGGAAAGGCGGTTTTCGGATTGAATGGGTAGGAGGAAATCTGAAATCGCACAAGAAATATTATTATGCATTGCGACAATATAGAAAAGACATAGTTATTACTGTTGATGATGATAAGATATATGCCGATACGATGGTAAGTGATCTGATTGAAAGCTGGCGCAGATTTCCAGATGCTATATCTGCACGCTCAGTGCGAATGATCGTTAAAAAGAATGGAGCGCTGGAAGTATATAGTAAATGGAAAACACGACTGGAACAGTATGTGGACAGTCCAAGAATGGATTTGTGTGCGACAGGGGTAGGGGGAATATGCTATCCACCTTTCGTGACAGATGATAATTGGTTTAATTTGGATGACATTCTACATATGGCAGAAAATCAGGATGATTTATGGCTAAAATATAACGAGATAATAAACAATGTTCCCGTAGTTTATGTAGAACCGTCGCAAAATGATGTCACGATTGAAGGTTCCCAGACAGTCAGGCTGGCTTCCGCAAATTTGTACGGAGGTGAAAATGATAAATGCATTAATGACTTGATTGGTTTTATGAGGAATAAAAGACCTGAAAAATATAATGACTGGTTCCAAAATCTCATGTCTGCAGACGAGTATTACCATTATCGGTTTGAGGCAATGATTGACAGTGTGGGAGCCGTTCGTATTTACCTTTATGGAGCAGGAAAAACTGCGTTGTTTTATTTGGATTTGTTAGAGCAATTACAGTTAACAGATATGATAAGTGCAGTGGTCGTTACGGACAAAACAGTTAATCCCTTGGAAATCAGAGGAATCAATATAATACAGTTTGATGAAATAGCTGAGGAGGGGAAAATTGGGATAATTTATGGAGTTAGTGAAGCAAATAGAACTGAAATACAATATTTGTTGAGAAGATATGATTATCAATTTATATCGTTTAATATGACGGAAATAAAAAAATATTATAGCGAGAAGTAGTGACAATGGATTAATTATTAATTTGGGGTACCGTGTTGTGAGAAAACATTATTTGTTTGGAATTGGTCGTTTATGTGATGCTGTATTAGCGGACAAAACAATAGCTTTAGATGAAGTAAGCGGCTTGTTTGATAATGAAAAAGCAGGTTTGGAAAAATACGGAATCCGTATTCAAAAACCGGAATATTACAGCGATACAGAAGTGTTCATAACACTTCATAAACGTTATCACCTGGAGGCTCTTAAGCAACTGTTGAATTTGGGCTATCTGCAGATTACGATTGTACATCAGACAGAGCAGGGGTATGAGAGACGGCATTATGATTTCAGTGCATATCATTGCGGGCAAAGCAGGGACTGCCTGATCGTATTATATTTGCAGCACAGGTCGTATTCTGGTATCAGCGCCTTGATGTACATGTTGGAACACCGCTATGTGATGCTGCCGGAAGGTTTCCGTGTAGCCGTATTGGAAGGAAATACAGACGAAACAGCATATTACTATTATGCGGCGAAGGCGGACTATTTTATAACAGAGAGGGATCGTCTGGCAGTCTATGGGAAGCTGGTTCAGCTGTGGCACGGATTTCCCTTAAAAGCACTTGGGCATATGATGAAAAGCTTTAAGACAGAGGAGAACAGGACGACCAACTTATGGCAGCGTTATGACCATATTGCATCCTATGGACAGATATACACGGATTTTATGTGTGCATGTTACGGGACACATTTTGGTCAATATTGGGTGACTGGCATGCCGAGGAATGATCTGCTTTTTATGACAGATGGGAAACAAAACCTGCAGGAAATCCTGCCAGATTCAGCTGGTAAGAAAATTATTTTTTATATGCCAACTTTTCGGGAATTGGAACATAAAAAGAGTTCGTGGATACAGGTAGATGGTGATGCTGACGGATACCTGTTTTACTGGGAGGATTTCAACATTGACCGATTAGATCAATTTTGTAAGGAACACAATCTGTATTTTGTTTTCAAGCTGCATCCCAGCGATGCTTCCAAAGTGAAGACATGGTGTGTCTCTTCTGATTATATTGGAATTTTGACAGATGGAATGCTGATGAACAAATGTATGTACGAATATCTGAATGCGGCAGATGTGCTCATAACGGATTACTCGTCAGTCTATTTTGATTACCTTTTGCTTGACAGACCGATTGTGTTTACGGATAGAGATGTGAATTCCTATGCGGCGCACAGGGGGGTAATTCTGGAACCGCTGGAATTCTGGAGACCGGGGGCGGTGGTGCATACAATGGATCTGTTGATACAGGAATTGGAAAAAGCACTTGACAATCAGAACTATTATGGAGAAGAGCGAAAACGCCTGATGCCGCTTGTGCATCGCTATCAGGATGGACAGTCAACGAAAAGACTTTTTGAGATGATAGAGACGGATTGGAAAAGTATGCAGCAAAACGAACGGGGAGACAGATGATGGATCAGAGGAATATTTCCATAATTGTGCCTGTATATAATACGGAAGGTCTGTTGCCGAGATGCATAGAGAGCATGATGAAACAGACTTATTCAGATATGGAGATCATTTTGGTGGATGATGGTTCTACAGATGGTTCCTATGAAGTCTGTAAAAAATATGCCGAAAAAGACTCAAGGATAATTGTTGTCAGGCAGAAAAACAAAGGAAATAATGCAGCTAGAAAAAAAGGGCTATCGGTCTGTACGGGGGAGTATGTCACCTTTATAGATTCTGATGACTGGGCTGAAGATACATTAGTTGCCATGTTATATGAACAGGCAAGAATGCACTGTGCGGATATGGTCATTTCCGATGTGATGATGATACGCCCGGAAGGGATCAGGGAAGAGAGAAGAAATCTTATTAAGGCTGGTCTGTATGAAAATCCCCGTAATATGGTAAAGAAACTGTTTTATTATTGCGGCAAAGAGACGGGGGAAGACTGTGTTTATGGGATCTTGCCCTTTATTTTTGGTAAGCTGTACCGCAGGGATCTGCTTGTGCAGGTTATGGGAAAAATAGATGACAGGATGCAGTTTGATGAGGATAGGGCGCTCGTATGGACATGCCTTATGCAGGATATCAGGGTAGTGTTCGCAGACGAAATGAAATATTATTATTGCCAGAGAAGCGAGGGGCTCGTGCGGTCTGTTGATGAGATGTATCTGGCGAAAATGAATTATTTTTATACATATATGAAACACCTGTTCGCGAAAGAGGATGAGATTTTAATCAGACAGCTGGAGCAGTATATCCTCTGGAATGTCAAAATTGCATTTCGATGGAAACTCGGGATGTCAAGGAGTTATGTCCTTGACATCAGACAATGATACGGTGATAGGAAAGGGAAGTAAAGGAAATTAAAAATGCAGATAATAAAAGTATCAGTTATTATCCCGATGCTAAATGCAGCGTCTCATATTAAGGAGTGTCTTGACAGTGTCATCAGACAGACCTTACAGGAGATAGAAATATGGTGTGTGGATGCCGGCTCTACGGATGGAACGCCTAATATAGTCAGGGAGTATTCAGAGACTGATATCAGAATAAGGCTGTTGGAGTCGGACAGGAAAAGTTATGGCTATCAGGTGAATATGGGAATTGATGCTGCTGAGGGTATGTATATCGGGATTGTTGAGCCGGATGATTATATTTGGGAGGACATGTTTGAAAAGCTATACAATGCAGCGAGGGAAAACCATCTTGATTTTGTAAAGTCTAATTTTTATAAGTTCATGGATTATATGGGAAAACGGCATTACCAGAAGTGGGAACGGAGCGCTTGGGGAAACAAGGTTTCCTATGGCAGTGTTATCTTACTGAAAGACACTCCTCAGGCTCTTGTGTATGGCGATCATGGCAATATCTGGTCAGGGATATACAGGAGGGAGTTCATTGCAAATAAATGGATACGGCTTCATGAAACACTTGGTGCATCGTATCAGGATACGGGATTTGCGTTGCTCTGTTCAATGGAAGCAGAGCGGATTATGTTTTTGGAAGATGCATTTTATTATTATCGACAGGACAATGTTGGTTCTTCAGTCAGTTCCCAGGAAAAACACAGTACAATTATTAAAGAATATCAGTGGATCTGGGAGCAGATGCAGGCAAGGAAACTCACAGATGAGGTCAGCCGCAGCTTTTATATGGCGATGAAATTCCATTCCTATTTATGGAATTATAACAGGTTGTATTCTGACAGCAGACAAAAGTTCCTGGAAAATTTGGTGAAAGATGAAATTCTTGATTTTGATGAGACGTTGGTTTCCTTTGTCATTCCGGAAAAAGACAAAATGCTTGCCTTATGGAAAGGCGACTGGAGCGATGTGCGGATAAAGAATGAGAGAGATGAGAAAAGAAGGAACAATGCAAGGGAAATATTAAGAATCTTTAAGAAGGTTTCCCGCATGGTTATTGTATGCGCGGGGGAGCAGGCAGTTTCATTGCTGGAACTGGAGGATAGACTGGGCACGGGAAAGGTATGTGCCGTCTGTGATAATTCCTTGGCCGTGCAGGGCACGAGTGTGGTAAACAGGAAGGTTATAAGCGTAAAGGAGGCAGTCGCAGGATATCCGGACGCATATTTTGTGATTGCCAATAAGAGGCATATACAGGAATTGCAGGAGCAGTTACGGGGTATGGGGATCACGGAAGAAAAAATATGTATATGCCAAGAAAAGGCTCGGATTGGGAGTAAGTTTATAGACTTTTTATTGATGGATGACACCATGTGTCATTCGGAGGACGAGGCGTGAATATGAACAGTAACAGAGATATAAACAAAAGCAGTGCCAATGTAGGCAGAATGGACTTGAGCAGACTGAAACCTGACGGGATAACAGCAGAGGAAATTATTGCAGAACTGCCCAAGGGACTGATTAAATGGTATTCATTTGACCCGAAACGGAAAGCGCTGTATATTACTGGAAATACACGGACAGACCAGATACTTTATGAAGCGGTGAAAGAAAGTGGGATGTCAGTTGATTTATTGAAAGCAGAAGAGATTCGGGGCATCGCTGACAGTAATGTACCGCAGTATGATTATGTGATATTATCTTACGTATTGGAACAGACAGAGGATATGAATGCAGGAGCGGGGTTCCTGACAGATGTGCGCCATGTGTTAAAGACAGATGGCAGGCTTTTTATGGGACTTGATAATCGGCTGGGAATCCGGTATTTCTGTGGTGACAGGGATAAATACACAGGGCGTAATTTTGATGGAATCGAGAATTACATGAGGGCAAAGCTGGCAAAATATGATCATGCAACAGGACGCAGCTATGCGAAAGCTGAAATTCAGGAGATGCTTAGGAGGGCAGGTTTTTTAAAAACAAGGTTCTTTTCAGTGCTTTCAGGACTGGAGTGTCCTCAGGTTCTTCTGGCGGATGACTATACTCCAAATGAGCAATTGGATATCAGAATTTTCCCACAGTATAATTTTGCAGAAACAGTATTTCTCGACGAGGAAATGTTGTATGATCAGCTATTGAAAAACGGTATGTTCCACCCTATGGCAAATGCGTTTTGGATTGAGGCTGTTATAGACGGGGAAGTGTCAAATGTAAACCAGGTAACGATGTCCATGAACAGAGGCAGGAAAAATGCAATGTTCACAGTCATCCGCAAAGATGGTTATGTGGAGAAAAAGGCAGCGTATGCGGAAGGAAATTCCAAGCTGAAAAGCCTTATGGATAATACGGCGGATCTTGAAGCGCATGGAATTAATATGGTTAAAATGGAGTTAAGGAATGATGCCTGCATCATGCCATACGTCCGTGCGCAGTCGGCACTGGAATACCTGCGGGATACACTGTCTAAGGATAAAGGCAGATTTCTGGATGAACTGGACAGATTATGGGAATTAATTCAGCATTCATCGGATCATGTTCCATATGATGAAATTGACTGGGACAGGTTTGAACCCGGATGGGAAAATATGGCGGAGACGGATCCCCTAAAAAACCAATGGAAAAACTTTGTACTCACAATGCCGGATGCCAAGGACAGTATTGGTGTTATTTTGAAAAGAGGATATATTGATCTGATTCCGTTAAACTCTTTTTATGAAGAAGGGGAATATATTTTCTATGATCAGGAAATATATGTGGATAACCTTCCGGCAAAGGTGATTATGTCAAGAACAATCGATACGGTCTATCTGGGGAATTGGCATTTGAATGATATTCTTCCCAGAGAAGAAGTAAGGGAGCGTTATAATATTCTGTGTTGCAAAAAACTATTTGACAAATTTTCGGGGAGATTTTTGGCAATTCTTCGAAACGACCGTATTCTTAGGGAACACTATAAAACGGCACGGAAAAACATTGAAGTAATCAATTCCAACAGGCAGAGGATCAATTATTCGGCTAACGAATATGATGTGATATTCAGGGATATTTTCAGAGGGACAAGTGGACGGAAGATATATCTGTTTGGCTCGGGGAAATTTGCCGAGCTGTTTCTTTCCCAGTTTGGCAAAGACTGTGATATTGCAGGATTGGTAGATAATGACAGGGATAAATGGAATACGGATTTGGACGGAATACCCATCTACTCACCTGAGATTTTAAAGAATCAGGAGAATGGTACATATAAAGTTATCATTTGTATCAAAAATAATATGGCTGTTATGGAACAGTTACTGGGGATGGGGATCAACAACTTTAGCATTTATGATCCCAATCTTACTTACGTAAGACCTAAGCCGGTGTTTCCGAAAATAGGAAATGATGGAGTATCAGAAAAGAAAAAATATAATGTGGGCTATGTAGCCGGTGTATTTGACCTTTTCCATATTGGACATTTGAATTTATTAAAGCGTGCAAAGGAACAGTGCAATTATTTAATTGTCGGAGTGGTAACAGATGAAGGGGTAATCCAGAAGAAACGTTCAACACCGTTTGTTCCTTTCTCAGAGAGGATAGAGCTTGTACGTTCCTGCAAGTATGTGGATGAAGCTGTAGAGATACCGTTTGAATATTATGATACCGATGAGGCGTACCGCAGATATCAGTTTGATGTACAGTTTTCGGGCAGTGATTATGCCGATTCCGAAGGGTGGCTTGCAAAGAAGGAGTATCTGCGGAAACATGGCTCGGATTTGATATTCTTTCCTTATACGCAGTCTACAAGTTCTACACGGATTAAAGAGTTGATCAGTAGAAAGCTAATATAATAAATGAACATGTTTGTCTGACAGAGGGGGGGAATTATCATGGAGATATGTCTTTCTACAAATAGTTTTTCGGGGTTAGCAAAACCTCAGGAGTGTATCAATGGACTTTTGAATGTGGGATTTAAGGGTATTATGCTTGATTTAGGAAAAGCCTATTCTTCTGATGCTTTGGAAACTTATGGGATGAGAGAAACGAAATATGACAAACAGAAGACAAAGACAGTGCTCGTCGGTTTTTTGAAGAAATGTATGAAGAGTCCTTTAACCATGAATATTGTCCGTACACCGCACTTAAAATGGGATACGAAAAGGACGGATTTGAATGCTCTTATGCTTCAGATCGGAAAGGACAGTATTGAAGTCTGCAGGAAGGCTGGAGCTAAAAATATTGTGATCCAGCCATTATTTTCAGGAATCGCAAAGCAGGATATGTGGCAGGAAAATCGTCGTTATTATAGGGAATTGGGCAAAATAGCACAGGAAAACAACATCTGTATCCTTCTGGAAAATCAATGCAGTTACAAAAAAGAGCGTTATGTCAGGGGTGTCTGTTCAAGTCCTTTTGAGGCATCGGAATGGATAGATACTCTGAATAAGGAATTTGGAGATGAAGTTTTCGGATTTTGTCTTGACACCTGTGCAGGAACCCTTTGTGGGCAGGATGTAGGAGTAATGGCAGTTGAGCTGGGAGACAGGTTAAAGGCTGTGCTGGTCAGGGAGTGCGATTTTTTCCACGAGATGAGCGGACTGCCTTTTATGGGCAGAAAGGGGGATGGCACGGACTGGACAGGAATAATCAATGGTCTTAGAAAAATAGATTTTGATGGTATATTGATTCTGGATGCGGGCAGTACAATGCGGAATCTTTCGCATTTATTAAGTCCGTATCTGTATCCGCTCATGCGGTCTGTAGCTGACTATATAGGGTGGCAGGTTGAACTGGAAAAGAGAATCAAGAGGCATTCTCAGAGGGTTCTGTTTGGCGCGGGCAGGATGTGCGAAAAATATATGTTATGTTACAATGAGCAGTATCCACCACTTTTTATCTGTGACAACAATCCGCAATTATGGGGAAAAAGAATGTATGGTTTGGAAGTAAAGTCTCCAAATACGTTGAAGGAATTAACGGAAGAATGCGCAGTGATTATCTGCAACACGTTCTATGAGGAAATTGCCCGACAGTTGCGGGAGATGGGAATTAGAAATATTGAGACTTTTAGTGATGAGTATTTATATTTTGAAATGAGCAGAAAGGATAGGAAAGAACGAAATGGATAAAGACGTTGAAGATAAATATGCTTTTATTGAAATGAAAAATATGACATCAGTTTATGAAATAACAGATATTTTAGATTTGCCACAAATGGCCTATACTCATTTTATGAATTATGATGATGAAGTGCTGTATCTGCTAAGCGACGGTAAGATGGCAGGGGTGCTGTCTATTGGAGATTTAGAGCGATATTATGTTCGAGGGGGAGGGCAGAATGAACTGACAATAAATATAGATTATACATCGGCAACAGAGATTGATGTCAAAGCAGCAGAGGTTTTTTTTGAACGGATAGAAACAATCAATGAAATGCCTGTAGTTACAAATAGTAAGGAGTTAATTGGAGTAATAAGAAAAGAAAAGAGCAGACAGACACGGAGGATGCAAAGGGATTCTTTGATGGAAGCGAAGTATCGCATATCAGAGTGGCAAAGAAATAAACTGATACGATTTATTAACCACACAAAAGCTAAGGTATTTTTATATCATGAAGATTCGTCTGCAATTAGGGAATATTTAGGGGATAATGGAAAGATAATTCTAAAAAAACGTCGCGAAAGGGCTGGTGAAAAATACTGGAAAGGACTTTCAGACGAAGAATGGGTACGGTTTTTGGGAGAGGCAGAGCAGGATCCGAAAATTGTCGATGTTATGAGAACAGATTTTGGAAGCTGTGTTCCAAGCATTCGAAAAGGGGTAGTATTTTATAATGATCTTGAGAGCAGATTTTGTAATTGCAAAGACGGTTATAGAATTACATCTAATAATCCATCCAATGCAACGAGAAGAGTTATTCTGTATGGCGCATGTACAGTGGCAGGAGGGTACTGTAAAGATGATAAGACGATTGCATCATATTTGCAGAGGTATTTAAGCGATAATGGTTATACATTTTGGAAGGTATTAAATAAAGGGATATGTAATTCAGTGAAATTTTTTTCAAGAATGTTTACAGAAGAGTTATCAGAGAATGATATTGTGGTTATTTGGATTCCTCAGAGATGGCTTCCTGATGATAATATAGATAAATGTGTTTATCAAGGAAATTTGACTAAGGTATTCCTAGAGATATCTCCATTGATCGATAATATCTTAGACAGTTTTCGGCATTGTAATTATAAAGTGAATCAGAAATTGGCAGAGCAGATTTATAAGGACATTTGTGCGTCAAAACTTCTTGATAGCCCTATGCAGCCTGATATGCCTGAAAGACAGCAGGATTATTATATTGATTGGGATATCTATATTTATTTTAGGGATTATTTTGAACAGAATGACTTACATAAAGAGGATGATTGTGTAAAAACGGGAGCATTTGTAATAACCTGTGATTCTTTTACTCAAGCCCATCGGATTTGGATTGAGGAAGCACTGAAGTATGTCAATAAATTGTATTTATTTATAGCGGAAGATCCTAAATTGCAATTTTGCCTTGATGACAGGCTTAGGATGGCGGAGTCAGGGGTGGAGGGACTTTCAGGGGTTATAGTTGTTCCAGCGGGAAAATATATATTTCCCAATAATCTTTCCCGAAGTATTAGAAAGGGCAAAGCGAACCAAGATGTAATGGAATATGATTGTGATATATGGGGAGAGGTTGTGGCAAAACAATTGGGAATTCAATACCGGTTTGTGGTTGATGAAGCTGAGAGTGTTGTCTTGAAAGAATATCATGAAAATGTAAAACGTATTCTACCCAATTTTGGGATAAAAGTTATAGAATTTACAAGGGAAAATGAATTGGAAGGGAGGAATTTGTGATGCAGGCAAGTGTAACAAAATGGTTAGATGAAACAGCGCATAGATATCCAAGTAAAACTGCCCTTGTTGATGAAGAACAGAAAATTACCTACCAGGATTATAGAAAGAACAGCATTGCGATCGCAAGAGCTATGATAGAGTTGGGAGTGGGACAGCAGAATCCGGTTGTTGTGTATATGGAGAAGAGTGCAAAATTAGTAGTTTCTTTTATAGGAATAGCCTATAGCAGAAATGTTTATTCCCCTATTGATGTAGATATGCCAGGCACAAGGGTAGATAAAATTTTGGAGGTACTACAACCGAAAGTAGTGATAACCACAAAAGAATTAAGACTTCGTTTTGAACAGTACCAGTATAAGGGAAAGTACCTCATTTATGATGATATAATACCTCAAGAGGACGATGAGCTGATGGTTCGGTCTATCATGGAAAGGATTATTGATACGGACCTTTTATATGTACTGTTTACGTCTGGCTCAACAGGAGTTCCCAAAGGGGTCGGAATATGTCATCGTTCCGTAATTGACTATATTGAATGGGTAACAGAAGAATTTGCTATAACTTCTGATGATTCTTTTGGTAATCAGGCACCGTTTTATTTTGATAATTCTATTCTCGATATCTATTCATCACTTCGTTCCGGAGCGACGCTTTATATAATTCCTAAAAAATTGTTTTCTCAGCCGGTCTTGTTGCTTGAATATATCAGGGAGAATGATATTAATACAATATTTTGGGTGCCATCAGCATTGATTGCTGTGGCGCAACTGCGTGCATTAAAAAATGTCGATCTTACAGATACGTTAAAAAGAGTTCTTTTTTGTGGAGAAGTAATGCCTAATAAGCATCTTAATTTCTGGAGGAAATATTTACCAGAGGCTGTCTATGCTAATTTGTATGGGCCGACAGAAATCACAGACGCGTGTACATATTACAAGGTAGAAAGAACATTTAATGATGAGGATGCATTGCCAATCGGTAATCCGATGAGAAATACCGAAGTTTTGCTTCTTGATGAAAATAATGTTCTAATCCCATCTTCACAGAAAGATGTGCCGGGAGAGTTGTGTATCAAAGGAACTTGTCTTGCAATAGGTTATTATAGGAATCCAGAAAAGACGAAACAAGCTTTTATACAAAATCCTTTAAATGACAGATATGAGGAAAAAATATATCGGACAGGTGATTTGGCTGCCTACAATGAATATGGAGAGTTAATGTATCTTGGACGGAAAGATTATCAGATCAAACACATGGGACATCGCATTGAGTTAGGTGAGATTGAAACGGCTGCTTCTTCTCTTGATGATATTTCAAGATGCTGTTGTCTGTATGATGTTAAGAAAAGTAGAATTGTAATGTTTGTTGAGTCAGAGAAAGAGCTTTCTAAAAGTACAATTAATGGATATTTGACTGAAATGATTCCTGAATATATGCTTCCGGGGAAAGTAGTGAATGTATCTGTTATGCCATTCAATGCAAACGGAAAAATTGATAGGAAAGCACTAGAGGAGATGTTGTAGATGGGGCATTGGACATTATTAGAGACAGGGGATGAATTAACCGAAAAGATTCAGAAACTCCAAAGGAAATGTACAAAAAGAGTATTATCGAACTATTTTCTTTCGGATAAACAGATAAATGAAGAAATAGTAAATACGGAATTTTTTTACATAGAGGAAGATGAGAACATTACATTAATCAAGCGCTGCGATGATTTTTATCAGATGTATTATTTTATAG
>CAMWMM010000018.1 GCA_947175285.1 uncultured Lachnospiraceae bacterium | reverse complement strand
GATTATTGATATAGTATGAGAAAGTCTTACAGGCTTATGCGTCTGGTCATAGAATAATTTTTTTCATTCGTTATTTTCACAATTATAATTCACAATGATTGAAAAGGTTATACAGTTATTTTTATATTTTTAAGCATGTCAGGAGTGTCTTTGATTATTATCGTTCGTCTTATCAAATTTTTTAACCGGAACAGTTTGTTATGGACATCACGGAAATCCTTTTGGAACGTCACTGGTTTAAAAAAGATTAGGCTGTAATTTCGCGGACATACTAATATTATGGAAATGACATGGACAGGAAGCCCCCGTTTCATTCACTGTTTTGCGAAAAGAGTCAAAAAAAGTCAAAAATGATAATGACGACCGGGAAATAGTCTGTTATAATAAAGGACGATTAGAAAGGAGCTGGATAAATGAAAAAAATAATTCCGGTGCTTGTCGCGATCGTCCTTATCATTGTGATTGCGGCAGCAGGATTTGGTTCTATAATAATAGAAAAGTATTCTTATTCCAAGGAACATGCTGACTTGGATGAATATTTCGGCGTTGCGGGAGCTGATGATGTACCGATTATTTTGCAGGACGCGCGGATAGAGGAACATGCTAAAATATGGGATAACGTATGTTATTTTGATTTTGCTACGGTACATCTGTATTTTAATGACAGATTTTATGAGGATAAGCAGGAGGGGCTTTTGCTTTATGCACTGCCCGATTCCGTTCTCCGCACGGAAATCGGTTCTTCACAGATATCAACAAGTTATGCCGGTGCAGACGAGGCAGATATGGAGGATGTCGGTTATGTGATTTCCCGATATGAAGGAGATGTGCTGTATGTGGCGGTTGATTTTGTCAAAAAGTATGCTAATTTTTCCTATGAACTTTTTACACAGCCTTATCATATGCAGATATATACGGAGTGGAATGAGCGTCAGATGGCGGATATTATAAAAGATACACAGGTCAGATATCAGGGAGGCATTAAGAGTGATATTTTAACGGATGTAGCAAAAGGAGACAGTGTCACCATTCTGGAAGAGATGGAGAACTGGACAAAAGTAAAGACGCAGGATGCTTATATCGGTTATGTTGAAAATAAAAGGCTTTCTGATAAATACAGCGTAGAACCGGTGCCTGTGACAGATTATACGGAGCCGGTGTTTAACGGAAATACAAGAGATTATAAGATTAACCTTGCATGGCATGCCGTATATTCGCTGGAGGGAAACGATACACTGCAGGGATTGATTGCTCCGACGCAGACGGTGAATGTGGTATCGCCTACATGGTTTATCCTGACAGGAAACGAGGGCGAATATACGAGCATCGCCTCCAAGGAATATGTGAGTAAGGCGCATGATATGGGACTGGAGGTATGGGCGTTAATCAGCAACATTACGGAGTCGGAAACGATTAATATGCAAGAATTGCTTGGCAGGACAAGTACGAGGACGAAACTGATAGATAACCTGATAGCAACAGCGTTGGAATACGATTTGGACGGCATTAATATCGACTTTGAACATATCGGGGAGGATGCAGGGGAAGGATTTATTCAGTTTATCAGAGAACTTTCGATTCTCTGCCGGGCGAATGGCATCGTCTTATCGGTGGACAATCATGTGCCGACAGGATATAACGGTTATTATCACAGGAAAGAACAGGGCATATTTGCAGACTATGTCATTATCATGGGATATGACGAACACTACGCGGGAAGCGAAGAGGCGGGTTCGGTAGCGTCTATTAATTTTGTGGAAGATGGTATTGCCAGAATGGTGAAGGAAGTGGCGCCGGAGAAAGTAATTAATGCAATTCCTTTCTACACAAGGATATGGGAAACGAACGGAGCGGAAGTAACTAGTCAGTCCGTCAGTATGGGAATGGCGGAGGAATATCTGGCAAATCATGCGGTCGAAGCACAATGGGATGAAACAACCTGCCAGAATTACGGAGAATATCAGTCCGGAAATAGTTATTTTCAGGTGTGGATGGAAGACGAAGAGTCGATTAAGGTCAAATTGAACGTTATGGAGAATTACCATATCGGAGGCATAGCGGAATGGAGACTGGGACTGGAAAAGGCGTCCGTATGGGAAGTTATCGCGGATTATGTTAATCAAAACTGAGAAAAACCAGAGGCTTTGAATCAGAGATGGTGAAAAGCCTTTTTTGTGATTGAAAAAAGAAATCATTTATTATATAATATATCTGAATAGTATGATTTTATTAGGAGGAGATGTGAGATGAAAAGTAAATTTGGTATCAAAGAAGTAGTAGCAATCGGTATCGGAACCGCATTGTTCGTAGCATTGACCGAAGTGCAGATTCCGCTGGGATTTATCCCGAATACTGCATTGCAGCCTAGAGCAGCGCTTTTGGTATTCCTTGCAGGTGTGTTCGGACCTATTGTAGGCGGCGTTGTGGGTCTTCTTGGACACGCTTTAGGTGATGCACTGTTTTATGGAAGCGTTTGGTGGAGCTGGGTAGTTCCGGAGGCAGTAGTCGGTATTTTAGTTGGTTTGTTTGCCGCAAAATTTGCCATAAAGGATGGTGGATTTGAAACGAAACAGATTGTGTTGTTTAATGTGGTACAGATTATTGCAAATGCGCTGGCATGGATTCTGGTAGCTCCTGTACTGGATATTGTGATTTATGCAGAGCCCGCAAATAAAGTTTTTGCACAGGGGGTATGGGCATTTGTAGGAAACATTATCATTGCAGGTATTTTAGGTACGTTACTCGCCGTTGCTTATTCCAAGGTCGGCGGAAAATCATCCAGTTTGAGTAAAGAAGAATGAAACCGATTATAGAATTTAAAAATTTTTCATTTAAATATCGTTCGCAGAAAGAACCAACCATTAAAGACATCAATCTGGCAATTTTTCCGGGCGAGAAAGTGCTGATAGTGGGTCCATCCGGTTCCGGTAAGTCTACTCTGGCGCATTGTATCAATGGGCTTGTGCCGTTCTCTTACAAAGGGGAGATTACAGGTACTTATACGATTGCAGGGCAGAATCCACAGGATTTGGGGATTTTTGGACTTTCCAAACTGGTAGGAACCGTTTTGCAGGATACGGACGGACAGTTTATCGGTCTGACGGTGGCAGAAGATATTGCATTTGCGTTGGAAAATGATAAAGTGCCGCAGCCGGAGATGTTTGAGCGGGTTGCAAAAGTGGCGGAAACAGTAGAAGTGCAGTCGGTGCTGGGAAATGCACCGGGTGCACTTTCAGGCGGACAGAAACAGAGGGTATCTATGGCGGGAGTTATGATTGACCGGGTAGATATTCTCTTGTTTGATGAGCCGTTGGCAAATCTGGATCCTGCAACCGGCAAACGCGCGATTGAGTTAATTGATCAAATTCACCGACAAGATAACACAACGATTGTTATTATTGAACATCGTTTAGAGGATGCGCTTACCTGCGGAGCTGACAGGATTATTGTTGTAGGCGATGGCAGGATTGTGGCTGATATGACGCCGGATGAATTACTGGCGAAAGATATTCTGCAAGAGGAGGGCATCAGGGAGCCTTTATATGTAACGGCGCTTAAGTATGCAGGATGTCCGATGACAGCAGAGGCACGGCTGTCGGCTATAGAGACAATGGAGAAAGCAGGATATCTGAAACGTTATCAGGAACAGGTCAGGGAATGGTTTCGGCAGACGCTTGTTACAAAGAAAGAGCAGGATAAAGAAGTCGTTCTGGAAGTAAAAAATCTGAATTTTGCCTATACAAAGAGTAAACCGGTTCTACAGGATGTTTCTTTTAAAATACATAAAGGGGAAATGCTTGCCATTGTCGGGAAAAACGGAGCCGGGAAGTCAACATTGTCTAATTTAATCTGCGGATTTTTACTGCCGGACAGTGGAAGTATCTCTCTATATGGAGAAGATATTCTCACCCGTTCTATTAAGGAAAGGGGAGAAAGTATCGGTCTTGTCATGCAGAATCCAAATCAGATGATTAGCAAGACCATGATTTTTGAGGAAGTGGCACTGGGGCTGCAGGTGCGCGGAGTGCCGCAGGATGAAATAGAGAAGAGAGTTCATGAAACACTCAAAATCTGCGGTTTATATCCGTTCCGGAACTGGCCGATATCGGCGCTTAGTTACGGACAGAAGAAGCGAGTTACGATTGCATCTATTTTGGTTATGAATCCGGATATCATTATTCTGGATGAGCCGACAGCAGGGCAGGATTACAGACATTATACGGAGATTATGGAGTTCTTAAAAGAACTGAATGAAAACAGCGGAATTACGATTGTTATGATAACACACGATATGCACCTTATGTTGGAATATACCGACCGTGCGTTAGTGATTGCGGAAGGGCATCTTTTGGCGGATAAGCGTCCGAGTGAGATTCTGACGGATGATGTGCTGACACAGAAAGCCTATTTAAAGAGAACTTCGCTTTATGACCTTGCCGTAGGATGCGGTATCGATAATCCTTCGGAATTTGTAGACTGCTTTATTTACTATGAGCGGGAGAATGGAAGAGAGGCAAAGGAGGTATAATAGTGGCAAGGGTATTATCTTATGAGGAAAAAGATACCTGGATTCACAGACTGAGCGGTGTGACAAAATTAATATTTTTTCTCCTTTGGTCTGTTACCTGTATGATTTCTTATGATACAAGAGTGCTGCTTGTGATGTTTATCTTAAGTCTTATCATTTTTGCCATGTCTAAGACGAAGTGGAAACAGGTCGGAGCAGTATTCAAATTTATTATGCTGTTTTTATGTATTAACTTAATTGCTATTTTTTTCTTTTCACCCGGTCAGGGAACGAAAATTTATGGTACGGAAACACCGCTGTGGCATTTATTCGGCAATTATACGATGACAAAAGAGCAGCTTTTTTATGAAGCAAATGTAATGCTGAAATATTTAACGATTATTCCGGCGGTTTTTATGTTTATCGTAACGACAAATCCCAGTGAATTTGCCGCATCTATGAATAAAGTAGGCATTCATTACAATATCGGTTATTCCGTGGCGCTTGCGCTTCGCTATATTCCCGATGTGCAGGATGATTTTACGAAAATCAAACATGCGCAGGAGGCAAGGGGCATTGAAATGTCCAAAAAGGCTTCATTTTTTAATCGTATTAAAAGTATGGCGGCAATTATTTTCCCGCTTGTTTTTTCGAGTATGGACAGAATTGATATTGTCAGTAATGCAATGGAACTGCGAGGATTCGGGAAATATAAAAAGCGTACATGGTATTCGGCAAAGCCCTTTAAGCGCAATGACTATCTGACGCTTGCAGCGGTAATAATATTTACGATTGCTGCATTTTGTATTACTTTTTGGGATGGCAGCAGGTTTTATAATCCATTTAGCGCATAGAAAATAATAACATTTGTTATAGAAAGAGACGGATTTATATGAAAATTTCAACAAGGGGAAGATATGCACTGCGGATGATGCTAGATTTGGCAACCTACAGTGCAGGCGGTCCTGTCAGCCTGAAAGATGTGGCAAAAAGGCAGGAGATATCAGATAAATACTTAGAACAGATTATTGCAGTTTTAAATAAAGCAGGTTATGTAAAAAGTATCAGAGGCGCACAGGGCGGTTATCTGTTAAAGAAAGAACCAGAGGAATATACGGTGGGTATGATACTGCGGCTGACAGAGGGTGATTTGGCGCCTGTCGGATGTGTTGGAGAAGAAAAAGAGGAATGTAACCGAAAAACGGAATGCGTTACGGTTCGAATATGGCAGCAGCTCAATGATGCAATCAACAATGTGGTAGACAATATTACATTGGCGGATATGTTGGAGTGGCAGGCGGAGTTGGCAGACCAGTATAGTATTTAGTGTGAAAAAGGAAAGACAATCATATGAGCAGATTAATTTATTTGGATAATGCGGCGACAACACAGGTTTATCCGGAAGTATTGGATGCTATGACGCCGTATTTTACAGAGTATTACGGAAATCCCTCTGCGATTTATGCTTTTGCAGGGAATGTCAAGAAAGCGGTGGATGGAGCAAGGGCGGTGCTTGCGTCAGGTATAGGTGCAAAACCGGAGGAAATTTATTTTACGGGCGGCGGCAGTGAAGCTGATAACTGGGCGTTAAAAGCGGCAGCAGAGGCATACGCGGAAAAAGGAAAGCATATTATTACGACGAAGATAGAGCATCATGCGATTTTGCATACGGCACAGTATCTGGAGAAAAAAGGATACGAGATAACGTATCTGGACGTGGATGAAAACGGCATTGTTTCCCTTGACAATTTAAAAAAAGCAATTCGGCCCGATACAATTTTGATTTCCGTGATGATGGCGAATAATGAAATTGGAACCATTGAGCCGATAGAAGAAATCGGAGCTATAGCGAAAGAAAACGGGATTTTGTTCCATACGGATGCGGTTCAGACATTTGGACATATTCCGATTGATGTGGATAAAATGAATATTGATATGCTGAGTGCAAGCGCACATAAACTGAACGGTCCGAAAGGCATCGGATTTTTATATATCCGAAAAGGCGTTAAAATACGCTCTTTCATCCATGGCGGCGCACAGGAGAGACAAAGGAGAGCAGGAACACATAACGTTCCGGGAATCGTTGGTTTTGGGAAAGCGGCGGAACTTGCGTTTCGGGATATGGAAGAACGAAAGAAATATGAATCCGAACTCCGGGATTATCTGATTGAACGTGTTTTGACAGAGATTCCTTACACAAGATTAAATGGAGACAGGACAAAAAGACTGCCGGGGAATGCAAACTTCTGCTTTCGTTTCGTGGAAGGAGAGTCTCTGTTAATATTGTTAGACCAGAACGGCATCTGCGCTTCCAGCGGTTCCGCATGTACATCGGGTTCCTTAGACCCTTCGCATGTACTGCTTGCCATCGGACTGCCGCATGAAATTGCGCATGGTTCCCTGAGACTTACATTATCTGAAAAGACAACGAAAGAGGAAATTAATTTTACGATTGACAAAATAAAAGAAATAGTGGAAAGACTGAGAAATATGTCTCCGCTGTATGAGGATTTTATTAAAAAACAGTAGTTATAAAATGAGGATGGAATCAAGAAAAGAGGTTTCTGTATATGTATAGTGAAAAAGTAATGGACCATTTCAATAACCCGAGAAATGTCGGGGAGATGGAGGATCCGAGCGGCGTCGGTACGGTTGGAAACGCAAAATGCGGCGATATTATGCGGATATATCTGGACATAGATGATAACGGCGTTATCAGAGAAGCTAAATTTAAAACATTCGGCTGCGGTGCAGCCGTTGCCACGAGCAGTATGGCAACGGAGCTTGTAAAAGGCAAAACCGTACAGGAGGCATTGCAGGTAACGAATAAAGCCGTTATGGAAGCACTGGACGGTCTGCCGCCTGTTAAAGTACACTGTTCCCTGCTCGCGGAAGAAGCGATTCATGCGGCATTGTGGGATTATGCCGAGAAGAACAACATTACGATTGAGGGACTGGAAAAGCCGGTCAATGATATTGAGGAAAAAGAGGAGGCAGTAGAGGAAGAGTATTAAAACTACATCCTCGCCTCCATCAAGTTGCTGGACGAATATCTTTTTAATCCCCGGTAAAATACGAATATTGCAAGTGCCCAAAGAAGACACGTATAGCCCAGTACAGCCAACAGGCTGTATATATTAAAGTGCATCATGATATGCACCGGGTGGTAAATAGACATGCCTACCGGAATAATCTGGTACAGTAAAAACCTTGCGGCTCCTTTGAAAATACCATCCGGATAAGTCGAGAAACTTATCATGCTGTTTATCATATTAGAACCAAACACATCCGCTCTTACAAACCAGAAAGTCAGACTCCCCATAATCAATGCAAATGCTGTTATAATAGCCGCACCTGTTACCGTAAACAGAAGAAAGAGAAAAAATCTTTGGATACTGAAACAGAAAATGCACATAACAATCAGTCCATATAATAAATCTCCAATGGCTGAAGTACGGGTAGCGGAAGTTATTGTGCTGAGAAGAACATTTTTCGGCAGTACCAGATAAGCATCCAGTTTGCCGCTTATAATCAGTTCCGGCAGGGAAAATGCCCTTGCAAATAAAATTTGTGCCAGTCCGAAAGTGCTTGCAGCCAGTCCCCATAAAAGCATGACTTCTTTCATGCCGTATCCGCCGATATCTTCCTTGATACGAAATAAAATTGCCCATTGTATGATAAAAGACGCATTGTTTAAAATCATAAAGCCGATGTTGGTAAGAAAGGTGACTTTATTGAGCATTTCCCTCATAATATTGTATTTAACGGAAAGAATGCATACCCGTAATTGATTTTTAACCGCCGTTAACATATAATTTCTTAACCCCCTTTCCATATAAAAAGAACATTAATCCACAGCCCGCAGCCAGATATAAAACCTGAGCCAGAAGAATCTCAAAATATTTTTCCGTGCTGAAATCTATGATTAATTTTGCCGGACCGTAACAGACGGTATAAATCGGCGTCAGTTTAAATAACGGATGTAATGATTTCGGAAAAATTTCGATTGGAAATATGGTTCCGATAATAATCTGCACCTTGCTGTAAAGCCACTGGAAAGGATTGGAATCCTCAATCCAGAAAGATATTAAACTGATGCACAGTCTGAAAACGCCGTGAATGGTAGCTCCCAGTGCAATCACCGGAATACTTGCCAAAAGTGTTGTAATCCGGAAGCCGGGCAGCGGGGCAACCATTACCGTTCCGATGATTACAGCAAGGATTGCGTACATGGACAGTCTGATGCACCATTCCCCTGTATATTTGGAAAGGATATAAAGGGTATAGTGATAAGGTTTATTCATCAGATATGCGATATTGCCGCTTTTAATGTCCGTTGCCGCCTGACGTGTCACAGTCGTCGTACCGGTACCAAAGGCAATCATTTCCGTGATAATGACGTACCAAATCATCTGTTCTTTCGTATATCCGGCAATAAGTGAGCCGGGAGCATCGTATATATAATTCCAAAGTTGTATAAATACAAAAATGAAAACAATATAGCTGATAAATCCCATTGCAATATTGGATGCGTATTGCAGGTTTTCCATTAATACGGAGCGGTAAATAACTGCATATTTTCTCATTTAGTTTCGCTCCCTTCCGCATTTTTGTAGATTTCCGTAATAATATTTTCCAACGGAAGATTGGAATCATGCTTTAAATGCGCCATGGAATCGTCCAGTACAATATGACCAGAGTTTACAATGATAACGCGCCTGCATAATTTCTCAATGTCTCCGATATCATGACTGGTTAAAAAAATAGTGGTATGAAATTCCTCATTCATTTGTTGAATCAGCAGACGGACATTTTCTTTTACAACCGGGTCGAGGCCGATTGTCGGCTCATCTAAAAAGAGTACCCTTGGTTTATGAATTAAGGACGCCGTTATTTCACAGCGGATACGCTGTCCCAGAGAAAGGTTCCGGACAGGCGTATTGATAAAGGCGCCGAGGTCAAAAATATCGGAAAGCTCCTTTATACGTGTTTCCGTATCTTTATCCGGAATATCATAAATGGCGCCAAAGAAACGAAAATTATCATAGGGAGTTAAATGTGTCCAGAGCTGCTCCTTTTGTCCGAATACGGTTCCGATTTCATAAGCAAGCTGTTTCCTTTTTTTGACAGGATTAATGCCAAGCACTTCCACATGTCCGCCATCCGGATAGAGAATTCCGGTCAACATCTTGATGGTAGTGCTTTTTCCGGCGCCGTTCGGACCGATAAAGGCAAGAATTTCCCCTTCTTCAACGGAAAATGACACGTTGCTGACCGCATGGATTTCTTCTGTGCGGGGATGGAAAATGGCTTTTATGCTTCCTTTCATTCCCTTTTCTTTCTGTTTTACCAGAAAGGTTTTTGATAAATTTTCTGCCTCGATTGCTTTCATAATAGCCCCTCCTTGTAAAAAAGTATAAAAAAAGAACCGCTTTTGTTACATACACCTATGTGTATATACCGTGCGGTTCTCATATTATCCTGATTACCGCATAGCCAAATAAGACTTTTCGCTTACGGCCATGCAAAATCCGATTGACATCGGAGTCAGGTTGTGACCGTATGATGAAAAATCTGTAGCTGGACTAGCATAATCACGACAAATGATACAATGTTTCTGTTAGACATAATTCGTCTCCTGACTTTTGAATTTTTGACAGTATAGCACAGTATTTCATAAAAGGCAAGTATTTTTTTTGTCATTGTCTGCATAAAGTGTAACAATATAGTATGCAGGGATGAGCATATGAAACAAATTAAAAAAACAGAACGTAATAAAATCATAATCAGAATCATGGCGGCACTGCTTATTATGGCGTCCGTCTATTCTCTTGCATATCAGAGAGTCAGACAGACATCTTCCGACCAGATAATTAACAAAAAGAAACCATGTGTGGTGATTGATGCGGGACACGGCGGCAAAGACCCCGGCAAGGTAGGCATAAACGGTGTTTTGGAAAAGGATATTAATCTGGAAATTGCCATAAAACTGCAGCAGTTTCTGGAACTGGAAGATGTGGAGGTTATTCTGACCAGAGAGTCGGATGCGGGATTATATGATGAAAATGCCTCTAATAAAAAAGTGCAGGATATGAAAAGGCGGGTAGAGATAATTGAGCAGAGTGCCCCTGTGCTTACTGTCAGTATTCATCAAAACAGTTATCATGAGGAATATGTGCATGGCGCGCAGACTTTTTACTATGAGAACAGCGAACAGAGTAAACAACTTGCAGAAAAAATACAACAAGCGTTATTAAATGGCGTTGATAAAGAAAATAAACGTGTTGCAAAGAGTAACGATAGTTATTATTTGCTAAAAAAGACATCCTCGCCGATTGTCATTGTAGAATGCGGTTTTCTTTCCAACAGTGAGGAAGCAGGGAAGCTGGAGTCGGATTATTATCAGGAAAAAATGGCATGGGCAATCCATTTGGGGATTCTGCAATATATCAATAGCCAAAAATAAAAAAGTATGATATTATAAACGCAAGCATGATAGCTTGCATTAAAAATGAAGTAAGGAGATTTTGCGGGCTGTGGACACACGAGTGATTCAAGTGGATGAGCAGCAGGGAACAGCGGAACTGCTGCAGCAGGCAGGTGAAATCATAAAGGCGGGAGGTCTTGTCGCTTTTCCTACGGAAACGGTATACGGTCTGGGCGGCGATGCACTGAATCCGGACTCTTCCGGAAAGATATATGAGGCAAAAGGAAGACCGTCCGATAATCCGCTGATTGTGCATATTTACCGGATGGAAGATTTGTATCCTATTGCGGCTCATATACCGGAAGCGGCAAAAAAACTGGCGGAAGTTTTCTGGCCGGGACCGCTTACCATGATTTTTAAAAAAACGGATTTAGTTCCTTATGAAACAACAGGCGGTCTTGATACGGTAGCAGTCAGAATGCCTAAACATCTGACCGCACGGAAACTGATTCAGGCAGCGGGCGGTTATATAGCGGCGCCAAGCGCCAATCTCTCCGGAAAACCGAGCCCGACTTCGGTAAAATATGTGCTGGAGGATATGATGGGGCGGGTGGATATGATTATTGACGGCGGAGACGTAGAGATCGGTTTAGAATCCACGATAGTCGATATGACAGAAGACGAACCGCTCATACTCCGTCCGGGCTATATCACGAAAGAAATGCTGGAAGAAGTGCTGCATTCGGTAGAAGAAGATAAAACGATGATGTCCGACCATACCGGACAGACACCGAAAGCGCCGGGCATGAAATACCGCCACTACGCCCCAAAAGGGGAATTGACAATTATAGATGGGGAAACGGAGAAAGTGACGGCATATATTAATGAGCAGGCAAGCCGTTTACAGGCAGAAGGACATAAAGTCGGCATTGTGGGAACGGATGCTACGATTGCGAAATACAGAGGGGACGTCTGTAAAAGCGCCGGCAGCCGGACAGATGAGAAGACGATTGCCAGACGGCTGTATCGGATTTTAAGGGAGTTTGACGATGAAGACGTGACGGTTATTTTTTCGGAATCTTTTGATACGGCAGGAATCGGACAGGCTATTATGAACAGACTGCTCAAGGCGGCAGGACATCGTATCGTGCATGTGTAAATATATAAAATATCATATGTTATACAATGAATAGGAGGAATAAACAATGATAGGAATCGGAAGCGACCACGGCGGTTATGATTTAAAGCAGGCAGTTATTGCTTATTTAAAAGAACAGGGAATGGAATATAAAGACTTTGGATGTATGGATAAGAACTCCTGTGATTATCCTATTTATGGTAAAGCAGTTGCAGAAGCGGTAGCGGATGGTTCCTGTGAAAAGGGAATCGTTATCTGTACAACGGGGATTGGTATTTCCATAATGGCGAATAAGGTGCCGGGAATCCGCTGCGCTTTATGCGCCGATACGGTGTCGGCAAGACTTACAAGAGAGCATAACGATGCAAATGTATTGGCAATGGGAGGCGGTATTATTGGGAATAATCTTGCGCTCAGCATTGTAGATACATTTCTGCATACGGAATTTTCAGGCGAAGAAAAGCATCAAAGAAGAGTAAACATGATTAATGATGCACTGAAATAGAAAGGCATGGTTTTTATGAAATTCAGACGAAATGCGGCAGCGCTGCTGCTTTTTGCACTCTTAATAGGGATGCTGCACGTTTCCGCTTATGCGACAGAGGAGACAAGGCGTCAGATTGAGGAGGCAGAGCAGGAGAGGCAGGAGACGCAGTCCCAGCTTGATTCCACAAGAGAAAATCTGGATAGTTTGAACGATCAGAAAGAGTCTCTGGAGGGGACACTGTCTACGTTGAATACCGAATTGTCTCAGGTAAGCAGTAATCTCAGTGATTTGGAGGCAAAAATCGCGGATAAAGAAGCGGAAATAGAAGCGACAAATGAAATGATTGACCAGACTAACCGTGATTTGGAAGATGCGATTGCCACGAAAGATGAACAGTATGAAAACATGAAAATGCAGATTAAGTTCATGTATGAGAAGAGTGATTATCTCTATTTGGAGATGCTGCTTTCATCGGGAAGTCTTGCTGAATTATTGAACCGGAACGATTATATTGAACAGTTGTCGGCATATGAAAAAAAAGTGTTAGAAGAATATAAGGAGACTCAGGAAAAGATTGAAGATATGGCGGCAGAGCTGGATGCAGCCATGACGCTGTTAGAAGCAGATAAGAGCGAACTGGACAGTTACAAAGTTCAGGTAGTGGCAGAGCAGAGCCGTGTCTCCGGACTGGTGAGCCAGGCAAGCAATTCTCTTGCAAGCACATCCAGTCAGATTTCCGATGCGGAAGCGGCGGCGTTAGCATATGAGCAGCAGATAAAAGAGCAGGAGGAAAATATTGCGGCTCTCAGGGAAAAACTTGCTGAAGAGATGCGTATGGCGGAACTTGCCGCACAATCGAGCTGGCGTGATATTTCGGAAGTGCATTTTGAGGAAGGAGACAGATATCTGCTTGCTAATTTGATTTATTGTGAAGCAGGGGCGGAACCCTATGTCGGACAAGTAGCAGTTGGTTCCGTAGTCATTAACAGAGTGTTGAGTTCAGTCTATCCGGATACAATAATAGGTGTTATTTATCAGTCGGGACAGTTCTCGCCGGTGGCGAGCGGAAGACTTGCATTAGCGCTTGCGGAAGGGCGTGCAACGCCAAGCTGCTATCAGGCGGCGGACGAAGTGATGGCCGGAACAACTACGGTCAGTAACTGCGTTTATTTCAGGACGCCTGTAGACGGTATTACGCCGCGTTATAGAATCGGAGGACATATTTTCTATTAGATTTTTAATTAAATAATAACTTTTTCTATCGGTTCCTGCAGCGTGTTAAAATGACCGGCATAAATAATGTCCAGCAAATTGCTTAAGCACAGGAGTGATTTTTTTAATGTATCTTCGGAAATGAGATTTTCACCCCGCGCTGTAACAAGTTCGTCAATATCCACAACTTTGACGAAGCCGTCCGGATATATGATGACATCGGCAAGTAAATCGGTGAAAACGTAGGTGTTGGTTTCAGGCTGATAGTCGTGTTCGACGATATCGCAGTACCAGAATAGAAGAGAATTATCTTCGCGGTAAAATTTACTGACTTTATAACCTTCGTTTAAAAAATAACAGGAATAACCATGATGGAGTTCTTTTTTTGGTTTTAAAGTATTCCATCCGGTGACGATAATCTGTTCGTCCTGGTACAAAATTTTATCATCTTTTAACAGGACGCATTCTTCGGGAATAATTCTTTTACGGTATAAGATGGGTGTCGGCATAGAACCTCCTACAATATGTATAATATACAGTTAAGTATACCATAAAAAAGAAGTTATCCAAAAGAAAAAGTCAACAAAAATCACACAATTTCCTCAAATATACTGGACATTATTCCCAAAAATGGTTATAATTTTAAGTGTGCATAAAAAGAAGGGGAAAAACTGTGAAATTTAATCGAAACGTCTATCACTCATTTATGATGATAAGTCAATTTGGTATCAATATGCTTGTACCTATTTTTCTCTGTTCTTTTCTTGGAATGTATATTGATAAAAAGTGCGGAACCACTTTTTGGATTGTCATTCTGTTTTTTGCAGGAGCTGTTGCAGGGGGCACAAATGTATTTCGATTTGCAAAAAAAATATATGAAGAACCTGCAGTCACAAGAAAACACAAGAAAGCCGGTCAGGAAGAAGAAAAAGATGGAAAAAAACGGGAAGATAAAAATTGATCCTACATTGTTTGATTTGTCTCTGGGCATTTTTCTTTATGGCATTGTATGTCAGGTTATTATTCTATTTTTCTCCCGTAAGCCGGAATATAGTATAGGATTATGGATTGGGGTTGTACTTGCGGTAATAGGTTCCGTTCATATGTGGTGGACGCTCTCCCGGAGTTTGGAGATGGCATCTAAAGACGCGATGAAAACGGTCGGTACGCAGTATCTCGTTCGTTATCTTATCATAGTAATCGCAATGGCAGTACTTGCAGTAAGTGGATTTGCCAATCCGCTTTTTGCCTTTTTAGGTTATATGGGAATGAAAGTGTCTGCTTATATGCAGCCTTTTACCCGAAAAATCAGTTCCAAAGTTTTTAAGATTTAAAATCTATTCGTAAGGAGGTGAGAGTATGGGACAGGGAGTTCTGATGTCCGGAGGAGCAGATATTGATTTTATGGTGCATGGCGTATTTCCTTATCAGTTCTTTGGGCAGACGGTCTGGATTACGACGACGCATGTCTGTGTTTTAATTGTCATGTTAGTCATAATCGGATTCTGCATTGCGGCGAACCGAGCTATTAAGCATGCATCGGAAGTACCGGGAACATTCCAGAATATAGTGGAAATGGTTGTCGAGATGCTTGATAATATGGTTGGTGGTGTTATGGGTAAGTTTTCACCGCAGTTTAGAAATTATATTTCGACAATCTTTATTTTTATTTTATTAAGCAATATTTCCGGATTGTTCGGATTGCGGCCGCCTACAGCGGATTACGGCGTTACTTTCCCGCTTGGTATCATTACATTTTGTTTGATTTTCTTCAACAAGTTAAGATACCAGAAAGTGAAAGGCTTTATTGCCGGTTTGTGTGACCCGTGGCCGATATGGGCGCCTATTAATGTGATAGGTGATATCGCCGTACCGATTTCATTGTCACTGCGTTTGTTTGCAAACGTATTGTCCGGCACGGTTATGATGGCGCTCGTATATGCATTGTTATCCAAGATAGCAATCATCTGGCCGGCAGCGCTTCATGTTTACTTTGATTTGTTCTCTGGAGCAATTCAAACTTATGTATTCTGTATGCTGACGATGACATATATTACAGATGCCTGCACAACAGAATAGAAAAAAATTTGCGAATTGCTGCGCTTACGCGTAAGTATCGCGATTAAAACTAGCATATTTAAATCAAGGAGGAAACAAAAATGAATTTTGACAGTAATTTTATCTTGGGATGTTCAGCAATCGGAGCAGGACTTGCAGTTATCGCAGGTATTGGACCTGGTGTTGGACAGGGTATCGCAGCAGGACATGCAGCAGCAGCCGTTGGTAGAAATCCGGGAGCAAAATCCGATGTTACATCTACGATGCTTTTAGGACAGGCCGTAGCTGAGACAACCGGTTTGTACGGTCTGCTTATTGCGATGTTACTCTTATTCGTAAAACCTTTGGTACCGTAATAGCCTCTGGAAGAGAAAAAGGAGAAAGGAGGCTTAAAGCATGAATTCGATAGTATGTGCGAATCTGGTACTGGCAACTGCAGAAATGGAGCCGAGACTTTTTGACTTGGATCTTCAGTTGATTGCGGATGCGGGATTGTCAATTATTGCAGTCTTTGCATTATTCCTCATTGCATCACATTTGTTATTTAATCCTGTTCGTGAAATGCTTCAAAAAAGACAGGACAAGATTAAGGGAGAACTCGATGATGCAGCTAAGGACATGGCAGATGCCAAAGAGTTAAAGGCTGAATATGAGTCCAGATTGAAAGATATTGATAAGGAAGCGGAAAACATCTTAAGCGAAGCAAGAAAGAAAGCATTGGCGAATGAAAATAAGATTGTAGCGGAAGCAAAAGAAGAAGCTGCAAGAATTATTGAAAGAGCGAATGTGGAAGCCGAACTGGAAAAGAAGAAAGCGGCTGACGAAGTGAAGCGCGAGATGGTGGTATTGGCATCTTTGATGGCAGGAAAGGTTGTAAATGCGGCAATTGATACAACTGTACAAGACAGTCTTATCGAGGAAACGCTGAAAGAAATGGGTGATAGCACATGGCTAAGCTAATTTCAAAAACATACGGAGATGCGTTATTTGAACTTGCAGTAGAAGAAAATAAAGTGGACAGCCTGCTTGAGGAAATCGGACAGCTTCAGAAAATTCTGAAAGAAAATGAGGAATTTGGCAAACTGATGACACATCCGAAAGTCAATAAGGAAGAGAAACTTCAGGTTGTTGCAGAAGTGTTCAAGGGAAGAGTTTCTGACGAACTGCTTGGATTTTTGACAATTATCATCTCTAAGGACCGTTATCAGGAAATTGATGAGATTCTGGAATATTTTCTTGCGGAAGTAAAGAAGTATAAAGGAATCGGCGTTGCTACCGTTACAACGGCAGTACCTTTAAGAGATGAACAATGTAAAAAGATTGAGCAGAAGCTGCTTGACACAACGGACTATAAGTCTATGGAAATGAATTATGAACTGGATGCGACGCTGATTGGCGGTATGGTAATCCGTATCGGTGACAGGGTAGTAGACAGCAGTATCAGTACAAAATTGAATGAACTACAGAAAGATTTACTGAAAGTTCAGATTTAATTAATGAAATTCTAAAAGAAAGGTGCGAATGATCCATGAATTTAAGACCAGAAGAGATTAGTTCAGTCATTAAGGATCAAATTAAGAGATATTCATCTGCGCTGGAAGTATCAGATGTTGGTACGGTTATTCAGGTGGCGGACGGTATTGCTCGTGTGCACGGACTGGAAAATGCAATGCAGGGTGAATTGTTAGAGTTCCCCGGCGATGTTTACGGCATGGTACTTAACCTGGAGGAAGACAATGTTGGTGCAGTTCTTCTTGGAAGCCAGCACAATATCAATGAAGGCGATATTGTAAAAACAACGGGCAGGGTTGTAGAAGTACCGGTTGGAGATTGCATGTTAGGACGTGTTGTTAATGCCCTGGGAATGCCTATTGACGGCAAGGGACCGATTCAGACTGACAAGTATCGTAAGATTGAAAGAGTGGCATCTGGTGTTATCACAAGAAAATCAGTTGATACACCGCTGCAGACAGGTATTAAAGCGATTGACGCCATGGTACCTATCGGAAGAGGACAAAGAGAACTGATTATCGGAGACAGACAGACCGGTAAGACAGCAATCGCTATTGACACCATTATTAACCAGAAAGGACAAGGCGTAAAATGTATTTACGTAGCAATCGGACAGAAAGCGTCTACGGTAGCATCTATCGTTAAGACATTGACTGAATTCGGCGCTATGGCTTATACAACCGTAGTTGCTGCTTCAGCAAGTGAGCTTGCGCCGCTGCAGTATATTGCTCCTTATTCAGGATGTGCGATTGGTGAAGAATGGATGGAGAACGGCGAAGATGTTCTTGTTGTATATGATGACTTGAGCAAACATGCTGTTGCATACCGTACACTCTCCTTGCTGCTTAGAAGACCGCCGGGACGTGAAGCTTATCCGGGTGATGTTTTCTATCTGCATTCCAGATTATTAGAGCGTGCGGCAAGAATGAGTGAAGAATATGGCGGAGGTTCCCTGACAGCGCTTCCTATCATTGAAACGCAGGCAGGCGACGTATCTGCTTACATTCCGACAAACGTCATTTCTATTACAGACGGACAGATTTATCTGGAAACAGAAATGTTCAATTCCGGATTCAGACCTGCTGTAAATGCCGGCCTTTCCGTATCCCGTGTAGGTGGTGCGGCACAGATTAAGGCAATGAAATCCATTGCGGGACCTATCCGTGTGGAATTGGCACAGTATCGTGAATTAGCTGCTTTCGCGCAGTTCGGTTCCGAATTGGATGCTGATACAAAAGAGAAGCTGGCACAGGGTGAAAGAATCAAGGAAATTCTGAAACAGCCTCAGTATAAGCCGATGCCTGTACAATATCAGGTAATCATTATCTTTGCAGCAACCAATAAGTATCTGCTTGATGTTGCGGTAGAGGATATTACCAGATTTGAAACAGAGTTCTTTGAATTTTTGGATACAAAATATCCTGAAGTTCCGAGTTCTATTGCATCTGAGAAAGTAATTTCCAAAGAAACGGAAGCTACACTTAGAAAAGCGATTGATGAGTTTAAAGCGCAGTTTAAGTAGTGAATATTAGTAGAAAATCTAAACGGCGTTTAGATAGAAAGTTGAAGGTGACGCTATGGCCTCAATGAGAGACATTAAAAGGCGTAAGGGTAGTATTCAAAGTACGCAGCAGATTACCAAGGCAATGAAACTTGTTTCTACTGTAAAGCTACAGAGAGCGAAACAGCGCGCAGAACAGTCGAAAGCATACTTTAACTGTATGTATGAGACGGTAACTTCTATGTTGGCAAAGGCAGGCAATTTAAATCATCCTTATCTAAGAGGCGGCGATTCCTCCAAAAAGGCGGTTATTGTGATAACTTCCAATAGAGGACTTGCCGGCGGATACAACTCTAATGTTGTGAAGCTGATTACGCAGGGTGATTTCAAAAAAGAAGATTTGCGTATCTATGCAGTAGGTAAGAAAGGAAAAGACGCCCTGCACCGCTATGGTTATGAAATAGTAGAAGAAGATTCGGATATTATTGAAGAACCGCTTTATGTGGATGCAATGGCGCTCAGTTCCAGAGTATTGGAATCCTATGTAAATGGAGAAGTTGGAGAAATCTATCTTGCCTATACCGGATTTAAGAATACGGTAGTACATGAGCCTACTTTGTTAAAGCTTCTTCCGGTTGAACCGGAGAAGAAAGAAGAACAGGTACAGGAAAAAGAGAGCAAGGCGCTTATGAGTTTTGAACCGGAAGATGACGAGGCGCTTGACCTGATTATTCCAAAGTATGTTACCAGTCTGATATATGGCGGTCTGATAGAAGCCGTTGCCAGTGAAAACGGTGCAAGAATGCAGGCGATGGATTCTGCAACAAGCAATGCTGAAGAAATGATAGACCACTTATCGCTGATGTATAACAGAGCAAGACAAGGCTCTATTACACAGGAATTAACAGAAATTATCGCAGGAGCAAATGCTATTTCTTAGAATAGGAATAGCGCTTCTGTAAGATGGAAAGGAAAAAAAGATGGCAGAAGTGAAAAATGGCGAAAGCCGTGGAAAACTTACTCAGATTATCGGCGCTGTATTGGATATTAAATTTTCCGAGGGAAACTTGCCGGAAATTAACGATGCAATTAAAATTCCGTTAAAAGACGGTGCAGAGCTGATTGTTGAGGTATCTCAGCATTTGGGTGATGATACTGTTAGATGTATTGCCATGGGTTCAACCGACGGACTTGTCAGAGGCATGGAGGCAGTTGCAACAGGCGCTCCGATTACAGTTCCCGTTGGAGAGAATACATTGGGACGTATGTTTAACGTTTTAGGACAACCGATTGATAATAAACCTGCACCTACAGAGGTTGAGCATGAACCGATTCACAGGGCGGCTCCGAAATTTGAAGAGCAGGCTACTGAAACAGAGATGTTTGAAACAGGTATCAAAGTCGTTGACTTGTTATGTCCTTACCAGAAAGGTGGTAAGATTGGTCTGTTCGGTGGTGCCGGTGTAGGAAAGACGGTATTGATTCAGGAGTTGATTAGAAATATCGCAACTGAGCACGGTGGATATTCTGTATTTACCGGTGTTGGTGAGCGTACAAGAGAGGGTAATGACCTCTACTATGAAATGAAAGAATCAGGTGTTATTGATAAAACAACGATGGTATTCGGACAGATGAATGAGCCGCCGGGAGCCAGAATGAGAGTTGGTTTGACAGGTCTTACGATGGCTGAATATTTCCGTGATAAAGGTGGAAAGGACGTATTGTTATTCATTGATAATATTTTCCGTTTCACACAGGCAGGTTCCGAAGTGTCCGCGCTGCTTGGACGTGTGCCTTCCGCAGTAGGTTATCAGCCGACACTGCAGACAGAAATGGGTGCATTACAGGAGAGAATTACCTCTACCAAGAATGGTTCCATTACATCCGTTCAGGCCGTATATGTACCTGCCGATGACTTGACAGACCCTGCGCCTGCAACAACATTCGCACATTTGGATGCAACAACGGTATTGTCCAGATCTATTGTTGAGCTTGGTATTTATCCGGCAGTTGATCCGCTTGAGTCAACCTCCAGAATTCTGGATCCGAGAGTTGTTGGTGATGAGCATTATCAGGTAGCCAGAGGCGTGCAGGAAATCCTGCAGAAATATAAAGAATTGCAGGATATTATCGCGATTCTTGGTATGGATGAACTTTCAGAGGAAGATAAACTGGTTGTTTCCCGTGCAAGAAAGATTCAAAGATTCTTATCCCAGCCGTTCTTCGTTGCAGAGCAGTTTACCGGCTACGTAGGTAAATATGTACCGATTGCGGAAACGATTAGAGGCTTTAAAGAAATACTGGAAGGTAAGCATGATGACATTCCGGAAGGTCATTTCTTGAATGCAGGAAGCATTGATGACGTACTTGCCCGCGTGAAGTAAGGGGGTATTGTATGGCAGAAAATTTCACATTAAAAGTAATCACACCGGACAGGGTATTTTATGAAGAAGAGGTGTCGATGGTTGAATTCAATACGGTAGAGGGTGAAGTCGGTATTTATAAACAGCATATACCGATGACCATGATTATAGCGCCCGGTATTTTGACGATTACTCAGGAGAATGAGACCAAAGAAGCCGCTTTGCATGCAGGATTCGCCGAAGTATTACAGGATAAGGTGACAATACTTGCTGAAATCATAGAATGGCCGACGGAAATTGACTTGAAACGTGCGGAAGAATCTAAGGAACGTGCAGAAAACAGAATTAAAGAGCACGCTCCCGGCACTGATATGAAACGTGCAGAGATGTCATTAAAACGTGCCGTTGCAAGAATCAATGCAATTAATTACAAATAGTAAAAAGAGGACAGATTAAAATCTGTCCTCTTTTGCATGCGAGAACTTCTTTTTACGTTGCGCATATGATAAAGTAAAATGGAATTAGAAGATAGAATAATATGAATCAATCAAGAATTCTTCCTTTCTATATGGCGTATCCGCTTCCGATGTATTATCAGGAGGAAGATACCGTAACACGTGATCTGGAATACTTACAGCAGATGTATCCGTCAGAGGCAAAACGCTATCAGAAAATTATAGCAGAAATACTTAATCAGATAGACTATGAAGGAAGCTGCATTTATGATGAATATCCGGATAAATGGCAGCTATACCGCCTGACGCAGACTGTTATGGATAAAATCAAACGAATGGAGCATACGGAAACAGAAAAGCAAGGCGGCATGGATGAAAAATCATGGGATGGGATTGAGGAGTTTGTGCAGGTATTGCTTTATTATGAAATTTATAAGAAGAGACATGTAAACCATAATGGAATACTAAAATTTTAGTTGAGCTTTTGCAAAAATCTTATTACAATAAGGTGAGAAGAAGTTCGCATTGCGAACCTTTCTCACCTAGAAGAGGGATTGTATGGAGATGAAAGAAGAACTTTTACAGGTATTAACAGATACAGTGAATTGTGGACTATATCAGATTATTATCAGTAATGCCAGAGAAAAAGATAAGGCTTTTAAAATAAAAATCAGACCGGTTATGCTGCAGGGCGAAATTCTGTTTCAGGAGACAGTATATCAGGGCGTAAAAGTTTTTCATACAAATTACAAAGATTCCGAAATGATTCCGCGGATTGAGCAGTATTTATTAAAAGATTTTAAACAGTGCGAAATAGAGCATACTAATAGTAAAGTGATTATTTTAGTTAGTAAAAAAGGAAAAATGACAATAAAAAAGAAGCTGAATGCCGGAAATGACAGAACAGAAGCCGGACAGGACAAGCCTGTTATGAATCAAAACACTGTTATGTTCCATAACACTGTTATGAATCATAACAGGACAAAAAATTATATTTTAAAAGAGGGAATAGCGGTTCCTTTCCTAATTGATTTAGGAGTACAGACCACGGATGGCAGAATTATCCGTTCACGATATGATAAATACAGGCAGATTAATCGTTTTCTCGAATTTATACAAGATATTCTTCCTGCGCTTAATAAGGACAAAGAGCTGCGCATTATAGATTTCGGGTGCGGGAAATCTTATCTGACATTTGCCATGTATTATTATCTTCACGAGTTAATGGAAATAGATGTAGCTATTACGGGACTTGACTTAAAAGAGGACGTGATTGCTCATTGCAATGAACTGAGCCATAAGTATGGTTATCAGAAATTAGAGTTTATAAAGGGCGATATTGCAGAGTATGAAAAAGGGACAGGCGTTGATATGGTGGTAACGCTTCATGCCTGTGATACGGCAACGGATTATGCACTGAAAAAAGCAGTAATTTGGGGGGCAAAAGTAATTTTGTCCGTACCATGTTGTCAACATGAAGTAAACAAAGAAATTGCATGTGAAAAACTGCAGCCGATTCTGCAATATGGAATTGTTAAAGAAAGAATGTCGGCATTGATTACGGATGCCCTTCGTGCAGATTTGTTAAAAACAGAAGGCTATGAAACAGATTTATTGGAAT
>CAMWMM010000017.1 GCA_947175285.1 uncultured Lachnospiraceae bacterium | reverse complement strand
GTTGCTGTGCCCGACACAAAAGCTACTCTGCTTAACTTTAAATTGCTATTTGCCGTCCTAAGCTTACTGTTTGTATCATAGTATCCTGCTGCCGGAACTGATAGATATGTATAATTGTCATCCTGTGTAACCGCTCCTGCATCAACTGTCGTACCACCCTTGTTTGCCATCCCTCCATTTGCCCCAACAGCACTATTATTTGTAAACGTTTTACCAACTAAGACATCCGCCGCTACAGCTGTCCCCTTTTTCGTGGCGTTTACTCCTGCATTATAGCCCCCTTTATAGTTTGCACTATCCACATTGGTACGCCCATCCGCGTCAGCTACGCCCTTATCATAGGCACCTTTGCCAGACACATAGCCTTTGCCGTTATGATGCCCCGCAGGTATTGCCACATTGCCACTGCCTGTGGTCTTTCCCGTCCATGCCCCGCATTCCGTCATGTCTCCCGTTATTGGCTTTCCAGCCGCATCATGAGCAGTGTACCCCTCTAAGAGTACACCCGATATTACTGTATCTCTGGACGTATCTGCCATGTCCAAAATTTTGTCTATCAACTGCCCTATTGTTTCATCCGTGGATGCAGAAACACCCCTGGCAACGAAATTATCCACGAGATTATTTTTTACCTCATTGCCAGACTGAAAAACCTCATTAATTGCATCAATTACATTATCAGCTTTGATCCCCTCCACAAATTCAAGATTATTACTGCCAAATAACTTTTCGATCCGAGCAGCAAGCGCCAAGTCGTTCTGCAATAACTGTTTCGCCGCAGCAGTGTCATTTTCAGCATTTACCAGGTCATCTTCCTCGACAATGCTGATTTTATCAGCAAAGACAGGCTTCTTAGCCGTATATTCTCTCATAATGCTCTCCTTCCCAGATATTAAAAAATATCATCCAGTACATATATTTGTTTGATATCCTCATCCTTACCCTTGCGCATAAAATTCTTTATACAGACAATATCGCCCTCTTCATCATACAGCCCAATCTCACTGATCTCCTCACCTGCAAGCTCCGCCTCTGTCAGTGTGCATTCATACCTGCAGATCGTATCAGTTGGAAAACTGTACCTGTCAATCTGCTTCCTGTACAGCTCATTAGCCAGCTCCGTCTGACTGTCAGATGGATTTATTACACTGCCATCAGCATTTACACCCCCATTGCCAAATGCCATGCCGACAATATGCGGAAGCGCTTCTGCACCTGCTCTCGCTTTCACCAGCTTCATCCGGGCCAATTTTGTTATTACTACATTTTTGTTCTCACTCATTCAATTTTCTCCTTTCTGTACAGTGCATTGTATTTCATCACACCGCTGTACCGCCGCACTCCGTTATACCGCACTACATTTCTCTGCGTTTCTACGTATACATCCACAGCACCACGCGTAATTACCGCCGCATGCAGACACACTGCACCCCCAATCCCGTCAGACATACTGCAGTTATTGTAAAAATATAATGCTGTCATATCTGCACTCGTCTTATTCTGCACGCTGTCAAAAAACCTCCACGCGCACCTGGCCGCCTGCTCCATATATAATGCCAGGACACTTTTTACTTTCAGCCGCAGTCCATAATTCCGTTTTGCATTGTATCTGGCAGTGCCATTATATCTTCTTGTTCCAGCATACAGGCCTCCTCCCCAGAATGGAATCCACATATGTATTCGCAGTATTTTAAACACCATGCTGCCTGCATCATCATAGATCTCCCCCCTGTATTCCGCTAAATAGTCAATCCAGTCAGATTTTATCACAGGCGCACAAGTATCCGAATCAAGAGACACTATATTTCTAATAGATATTCCCATACTGCATGGCAGCATTCTTTCCAGTATATCCACCAGACTGTCAGCCTGCCACTGTAGTCCAAAACCCGCCTCCAAATAGATCAGATAACTTTCCCTGAGCGCCGCAAAAGCAGGATAATCCGGTCCGCATATCTCTATTATTTTTTGCATAAACATCCGCCATGTGTATGGCAGGGCTATAAACCATTTAGACTGCACCCTTGCCCGGCGGATTTCCAGTGTGTCATCTGCATCAGGCAAAATATGCAGCATTTTTTCAAATCTTTCAATTCCATCTTTGTCCGCAGTCGCAATAAATTCATTTTTTAATACTTTGTCCGCAGTGTTCCATGCTAAAACAAACTCTGGCTCCTCCGCTTTTAGGACAGTTTTGATCTCCAAAAATCTGGCAACAGCCGGCGGAAGATAGGATACAAGGTCCACATCTCTAATCATGACTGATACCTCCAAACACTGGAATTTCATATTCTCCTAATGTCAGATTTTCTGCTGCATCATTAATCAGTGTATCCTGCATATCCACAATCCCCGGCAGGTTCAGTATGTGGTTCTCGATCTGTCGCAGACGTATTATAATACTGCTGCCACTGGCCCATTCCTTTCTGAGCTTTAATAAGTAATCTGATACTGCATCCTCAAGACTATTCTGCAGATTCCCCCACCCATAACCCTGTTCGAAGATAATCGTCGTTCGAACAGTTACTTCCCTTTCTTCCACGCTCTTAACATTTACCACATGTCCAATAGGTGCAAGCCCATAGCCTTCCCCCGCATTTACTTCCGGGTCCACAACCGTCTGCACGGTCTGTACAAGAGCCTCCGATGCAGCCTCGAACTCCGAATTGATAATTGTCAACAGCACTGTCCCGCCGGTTGTTAGCTTCTTTTCTTTTGCCGCATCATAGACGGTATCCAGCCAGGACTTTACATCACTGTTCAATGTAACGCCAATCTGACTGTGCCACATATCTACGCTTTCGTTTGGAATCATATCTGCAGGGTGTAGATTGTGATTCCATACCCTTGTCACTTTCACCCCGCCCACCCCAGGAATCGCGTTTACTTTTTCCAGATAGTCAGCCCTGTTTCCGCCAAAGGCAGTTTCATTAAAGGAATCAAAATATCTCTGCCGCAAATTTTCCGTTTCTTCTTCATCCTCACCGGGAATCAGGATTTCAGTCAGTTCAGCGGTTTGCAGCCCTGTTATATATTCTATGGGTACCATTGAACCGAAAAACTGATTACCAATTTTCCCAGCTGTTTCGCACTCAACCTGGTATTCTCCATCAGCAATTTTTCCCGTTACGATATAACTCACATTACCAATGTTAAAGCGCTGCCCGGTTACATCAATGGTGGACGGGACAAACACACCTTTCAATACCGCCTTTGTTGCTTCATGTGGGTATATTCCCCTTTCCTTGCAACGCAAGATCAGGAACTCCCTTGAAGCTGAATCCCCATAGGCTTCTTTCAAAATCACATCAAGTTCAAGATACAGAATTTGCAGTTCAATAGCGGTTGGTGAATGGGTGTCCCAAATAACCGAACCTTCCCGCTTATCGAATTTATCAGGAACACGGTCAAGCATCCTTTGAAGGATTGCTTCATAAGTAGTATTCTCATACATTAAAAATTCACCTCTCTTTCCGCTTGCACATCCCCGAAAATGGTATGTGCTATAAATATTACATGAACAATGCCCTTCCGGGAAAGATCAAATTCAAAATTATCAACTTTCTGGATTCTGTCATCACAAAGCAGAGCCTCGGAAATCCTCCGTTCCAATTCCGGACATACATAAGTTACAGGCTCTCCAAAAAGATCAAGAAGCTCGATCCCATAATTCCAGCTATAGATAATGTATTGATAGCGTTCTGTCATAATTATTTTGTAAATCGCCTGTCTGACTGCTTCAAGCCCGTCAACATGTCCCCGAACCAGATTTTCATCTGGCTGCATTTTGTATGTAAGACTTGGCTGCTGCCTTATCTCAAAATCCTTATCTAAAAAACCGGCTGTTGAAGGAATCATGTTCCGCCTCCTATCCGATCAACTACAATAAACTTTTGTCCTTCCTGCTGCCGGATCAAAATTACTTTATCTCCTACCTGTAAAGCATTGTGAATCATAATGTCTTTCTTAATCTCTCCCTGAACAGTTACTGTTGTTCGATACTCCGTGACATTCCTTGTAAAGATAAGCTGCGCTTCGCCAAGCATCATTTTTTGTTCCACACTTATTTTTAACGGAGCTTTTGACTTTACTTCCCCAAACTGCACATTGACGGGCTTTGCTGCTTCCTGTGCATCCAGTGCGGCTTTTTTTAATATTTCCAGGAATCCACTTGCATCAGCCAACAAATTCACCCCCTCTGAGCGTCAGATCCATCCAGTGCTCACTTTCTCCATAAGTATGTCTACAGCTTTCCACCAGCATGAAGTTCCTTAATCTTGTATCACCTAGATCAAGATTTACAACAATCATGCTGCCGGCCCTGACACGGTTGTCTCCCAGCACATTTGTGAGCTTTAGATTCCGTGTCTTCTTGTTATATAGATTCAATAGTGCATCAGCTTTCGCCTGACCGTTTTCACCTTTTTTCAGCGTGTCAAAATGCTGTAATACTCCCCATCTGTTTATATTTCTGGAATCCTGTGCAATGTATACCTCCCTTTTTCCTGTACTTTCATTGTCATAGGTCAGCTTAATCCTATTGTAAGTATTCTCATCGATCGATGATGTGCACTCAAAGTTTTCCCCTGTTTCCTCATCAACCATTAAATATGCCTCTGGTCCTCCCACTGCCATGGAGGACAGGTTTTTCAGATTCAGCCTGCCGAAATCATCATATAACACAAACATTTCCCCTGTATTGGTCAGTGTCAGGTCGAGAGCGTTTTGAACCATATCAAATAATGATGTGTTTTCCTCAATGCGTGATCCAATGATATACTTCGTATTTTCCAATATTCCAACATTCAGGTTATAATCTGAGGCAATCATCTGTAATAACTGGTCTGCTGTCTTGTTTTCATATACGATGGTGTCTTTGTTTTTCAGATAACGGAGCTGGTCATATGCTGTTACAGTAATAATCTGTTCTTTTGAACGTTGCTGCCTGAATACAAACCCAAAAAATATCTCATCACCATTTTCCCTCATACTTATTGGACTTCCCTCAGAAAAATCAAGGATTTCATCTTTCAATACTTTGAACGTCAGCTTACCTGGCGTACCTTTGCGTTCTGTTGTCCACTCAACCCCCTCCTCCACCACCGGAATGAATACTTTTGATCCAGTCTCATTTCCAATCAAAATTTCAACTCCCAATATTACACCTCCTAAACTGCCGGGATTGTAAGAACCTGCCCAGGATAAATCCGGTTTGGGTTCCCGCCTATCACGCTCTTATTTTCATTGTAAATGACTGGATATTTGGAACCATTACCATAAAATTTCTTGGCAATATTCCAAAGGCAGTCTCCCTTTACCACTGTATAAGTCTGTGCCGTTTCCGGCGCGGGGGACGTATTCGCTTCCCTCTGTGGCTCAACGCTTGCTTCAAGCTTCCCACCCCCGGAACTGATACTCACGGTTTTGGTTCCGTAATCTCTCCATTGTTTAAGGTTTATTTTTACAGTTAGATCAATTCCGTTTTTTGCATCTTCTGTGATTTTGTAATCTTCCATGGATACTTTTATGTTGGTATCAAACAACCTGCTGCCTGTCGGTTTTCTTCTGCATACAATAAACTGGAATGGTTTTCCTCCTGTTTTGAGGGACTCGAAATAGCCAAGGAAAAAATCAGCACCCTTAAATCCCGACTTGTACACTGCAAACGGGTACTGTACCTGTGGTATGGAACATTCAAATTCAATGTCTGTCAGACCTGCTTTTTTCAGTATATTGATCTCCCCATCATTAATCATGGTTATCGTCTCATTTGTATTGTTGATCTTTATGGTAAGCTTTGCCGGAGCAATCGGCAACAGACATTTATCCAAGTAAAAGTCATATCCGCTTTTTGCCATCACATATGCACTCCTTCTACTGTGTTCTCAACAGCTTCGCTCATGGCATCTGTCAGGCCAGACATGATACCATCCAGATCCATACCGTTTTTTACTGTATTGTGGTTTGTCTGCTCTATAGTGATCTGCGCAGTGGTAAACCTGTTGACTGTTTCCTGCTCTGCCATGTCGCGAAGATATTTCAGTTCCTCGCTGGTTATATCCATGGCATCTGCCATGGCTCCGGTATTGCCGGAAATATCATCAATACCGCTCCCGATCCCCCCTGCTGTTAATGCACCTGCGTAATCGTCAGCTGACGGGATATCTGTTGTCCCAAACAAAGAGGACGGATCAAAATTCGCTATGCTTTCATCAATCCCTTCTCCGAAAGAATATCCAGCATCCCAGGCAGCACTATAATCAAACCGCGTATCTATAACTGGTGCTGTCCGATCCAAAGTAATTGCATTGTCGTTTTTTCCCCATTCAAGTACCTTACTTTGCAATTCATTGAGTCCGGAAGTCCAATCAGTTCCAAAAATAGCATCTATAATCTTCGTCACAACCTCGCCCAAAGAAAGAAACCATGAAATAATTTGTCCTATCAAGTTTGCAACTGCGCCCCCAAAACTATTAAATCCGCCATTTGCAGCATTTAAAACAAATTCTATAAGTCCGATAAAAGGCTCTACAAAAATTGTCCATACCGCCTGAAGTATTGCATTGAACACTCCAATTGCGGTGTTCAATATAAAAGCTCCCGCCACCATGACTGCTCCACAAATGATACCTGTTGCGGAAACAGAAGTCCCCGCAAATTTATTTACGGCTGCCACTGCTGCATAAAACGCTGCTATCAGGGCAATAATCAAAACGATAATCCATACAATAGGACACGCATACATTGCACTATTCAGTCCCATCTGTGCTGCGGTTTCTGCCATTGTCGCACCTGTGGCCGCAGATATTGCAGCAACTTTTATAAACTGCACCGCTGCCATCACCCCGGCTGCTGCCGCTGATGCCAGTTCCATACCCTTTGTAACCGCCAGATATGCCCCATATACCGCCAATGCACCCGCCACCCCATAAATGACAGGGGATATCAATGACCAGTTGTCTATGGCTGCCTGGGCAAAGTTCAACGCCCCTTCCAGCAGCCATGACAGCACACCCATCATAACCTGCAGCCCAAGTGTGATTCCGTCCAGAACCATCTGAATTGTCCCCCAATTCTGAGTAATAGCATCCACGAACAGCAGCACATAAGGATATAACTGTTTGCCCACAACCTCCATCATATCCCCCCATGTATTATTCATCTGAATTATTTTTCCTTCGGGGGTATTGCTCATTGTCTCATACAACCCACCCCATGCTTCGTCAATGACCTGTGAGATTGCCGCTGCTGCCTGCATGTCGGCCGACATATCAAGATATTCTTCTCCCAAGGCAGAAACTATCTGCTCCCTTGTTGCTTCCCCTTCCACAATCGCTTTCTGTGCATCTGTAAACTCAAAGCCCTTCTTGGTCATGGCACCATATGAACCAGACATGATCTTGCCCAGATCCGTAGCATACCCAACCATGGCAGACGAATCCAGCGCACCACCTCCAGACATACCAACCGCATAATTTGACAATGTATCCATCATCATTGTAACGGCATCTGTATCGGAAAAATAGGTTGCAAATTCCGCAGCACCAGCAATCATAATCTCATCGCCATAAATGCCCCGTCCCTGAATTTCACTTGCCTTTGCCGTGATCTGATCGTAAGCTGCGGTTAATGCTCTTGTCTCAGCTGTGACCGGGACAACAATTTCATCAACCCCGTTCTGGATCGCATTAATCTCATTAATTGCTGTCGTTGTATCTGCGCCAACATCTACTTCAAACTGCGCCACATAATCTGTATCCAGCATGTTTGCCAGAACACTGATCAGCTGTGTCTCCGCATTCAACTGCGTATTAAATGCCGCCGTACAGTCTTCAATCCAGCTTTTTGCCTTACTGAGTCCTGCCATACCGACAAAGGCACCAACTGCACCTGCAATCATGTTTTTCAATCCCTCAGCGCTGTCCATACTCTGCCGGATTGCATTATCAAACCTTCCCTGCTCATCAGTGTTGTCCCGGATATGCCTTTCTGTCCCTGCTATGATTTGTGACAGTCTGAGGTAAGCCTCATTGGCTGCCTGAACATCCATGCTTTGAACGGCCTGGTTCATTAATTCCTGTTCCTGTACAGCCTGGCTCAACTGTGCGCGCAACTGTTCCAGTTCAGCGTTTGCCGCATCCGTCCCCATGTTCATGGGGTTGTTTTCTATTATCTGAATGCGGTCCCTTATATTGTCAATTCTTACTGCCATACTGTTTAAGTTCTGGAACGCCTCAGGCGGAAAAATGTTGGTGTTGTATGCCTGTCTTGCAATTGCGTTCTGAGTGGTGCTCAACTGCTGCAGCAGATTATTGGTACTCTGGACTTCCATTTCAAAGCGCTCAATTCCGCTATTGGTAAACACCTCCAGATTGTCTGACTGCCACACAATGGGTACTTCTACCGGGGCAGGCTCCGCCATCGGCACAGACTGGGATCCAGCATCAGCAGCACCCATATTCTGCAGCGCCTCTTCCAATTCCTGTGCCGCAATCGTGGCTTGATTCAGCTGGTCATGTATCCCCTGTATGGCTGCTGTATCAACAGGCCCATTCATTACAGTCTGCATCTCCTCCATTGTGGAAACAGACATATTGACTGCATTTATGACATTCATCAAAACATTGGTGAAATTATCCTGTAATTCTAATGATGACCTTATGCTTCCCATGTCACCGCCTGCCTTTCTTCCCCTTATTCGTCCTGCGCTTCATTTCTTTTTCTTTCTTTTTGTCATCTTCCAGTTTTAATTTTATAGAAGCTATGACAAAGGCTTTTTCCATCTCTTCCATTGCCATGAAAACAGAAGGTAAAATATGTAGTTTCAGAAGGGCATAGTAAGCAAAGTTCGCTTCCCCATCCCCTTCCTCTATCAGTTTTTTGCCTCGTCCACCTTGTCATCAAACGATGTATCGAATCCCTGAAACTTCTGTACAAAAGCAGTCAGCTCACTATACTCACCCGGATCGTCAACCATTGCAATCAGCAGTTCCTCAGGGGTGCTCACACCGTAGGAATCCTGCAGTTCTGCATCATACAGATCAGGCATCACTACAGACTTCGCGATCATTTTTCTGACATATTTGCTGGACTGCAGCTTTGGACGGAACATATTCGGCTTTCCAGTCACTTGTACATCAATAGTACATTCATCCCGTAGTTCTTCGGCTTCCCTTGCTGTCATGTGGCGAAACTCCCATTTCAGCGGTTCCCCATTCTCATCACAAAGGGATTTTGTCGGAGCATACATTTCATTCTTTTTCTCCGTTTTATTTGACTTCATAAATCTGCTGAATTTAGACATTTTCTTATTCTCCTTATATTTTTTTTATCATTTATAATAAAAACACCTTATACAGCCCATATGAAAGCCTCATAAGGTGTTTTTAATCTACCTAATTAGTTAGAAAGCCTTCCAGATCCTTAAATGCTTCCGGCATCTTGAAATCCTCAAACGTGAAATCCATATCTTCATCCAGATATTCACCGTCTGCATCAAATTTTGCCAGGATACCGCCGTCAATGTTGCAGTCCATCAGGATCATGGTCTGCCGTCCGGCCGCTGATGTCTTATCTTCATTTGAAATCTGGATCTCAAAATAAACGTCTTCCCCAGTATCCTTGTATTGAAGCATCATCTGTCGAAAGATTGACGTGTTGTAATGGAAAGTAGCACTACCTGTTCCACTCCATCCAGTTGCCTTGTTTCCCTTTCCCGTCTTGCCAAGAATAGGCACTTGTGTCTTGTTTTTTTCAAATTTTGCTTCCAGGTTAATTGCCTGCATAAAATTATAGCGGCGTGTCCCGATTGTTACAAAACACTCCGCAAGACTTGCAAACACCGTATCCTTGGCTTTCATTACTACATTACCATTCATCCTGTTTCACTCCCCCCTCAGCCCACTGTGCAGACCATATATAGCTTGCTCATCGCGTTCACAACAGTTACAAGGTCGGACACAACAACAGATTTCTTTGTGTCGCCCTGCTCCACTGTCACATCTGCATCGGAAAAATTTTCAATTGCCCTGATCTCCTGAAGCTGCTCATGATGCTTGACAATATCAGACCACAGGGAAATCCGGCCAGCAGCATCATTTGGAACAACACCAAGGTACTTTGTGTTGAACAGCACTGCAATATCATTACCAATCTGATCTATTACCCTGATAGTCTGATTGTCTTTGAAAATATCTCCCTGTGTGTCAGATATCGTTACCATAGTGTTAATATCTTCCAGCACACGAACATCACTCCCCACAAGATGGAAAGTGAACTTTCCCGCTTTAATGGCCTCTTTCAGCTGGCTCTGTGTATACTGGGTATCCACAGCGAACTCCCCATCATACTTCTTATTCTGGTTGCTCTTGTTAACTGCGCACCCGGCTGCGGCACCTGTCACCCAATACACAAGGGCAGCTTCACTCCACCCATCATCCAGGACTTTATTATTTACACTGATCACCCCGGGATAGTCGGCCTTCGAATAGTCATAAAGGACTGTCTGGAACTTTACACCCATCTCATCTCGCAGGCGTTTATTATATGCAGTGTACAATGCTTTCGTCGTGTCGTTTGTCACAACAGCTCCCATTACGTTGAATGTGTATGACTCTGCCTTGTCAAGATATGACTGATGTTCCGAACCGTCCACTTCCCCATTCTCGCCGCCAGTCAACGGAATCCCTGCTGCCGCTTCCAGCATTGCATCCGGCTTCCACTTTACAAATCTGTTATCAATCAGTTCATCAGTTCTGGAAACAGTCTGTTCATCAACCACTGCCGTCCCTAACAGTGTTTTTACATCAAACATAGATTCGTTGTCTGCGTTTACCTGAACCACAATTTTCAGGTCGTTTCCCCGAATCCCTGTATATAATGCCTCTGCAATGGCATTGGCAGCCTTTTTCCCGTTTCCGTTCAGCCTGTAACCATAAAGCGTCCGTGTATTCAGGAACAGATCCCGGAGTCCTCTCAGCTTATCGTTTGTATACTCATATCCGAAAATCCCCATACTGTTCTTCTGAAAATCCTCATTTGTCACCTGAAAGATCTCCCCAGACACTCCCCAGTCCATTTCGAGTGGCATGGTTGCGATCCCTCTGTCAGAAAGAGATGCGTTTGCAGAAGACGCCGAGACAAAATTGATATATGTCCCTGGCAGTTCCTTATTCTGCAGCAAAAATGTACCTCCGCCTAAAGCCATTATTACTTCACCTTACCTTTCATATATTTTTCAATCTTTTCTTCCACGGATTTAACCGTGTATGATCCGCCATCGTCAAGAAGAGCATCCACAAGATCCCTTCTGTCCCTAAAATGTTCTGACACAAGCAGCTGACTTTTTGAGAACCTGTTCTCTGCCGCCGCGCCTTCTGTGACTGTTTCCAGATCTTTTTTCTTTCCTGTCATGTTACCACCTGTCCTTTCACCGAAGTCTCCGCAGAAACTTCCTCCATAACTTCCATAGATTCTACAACCCTGTAAACAAACATGTCGTAATTCACGAAGAAATGCAGAATGCCGTCTACTACCTCATAATGCATTTTCGTCCCCCTGACCAGATCGCCGTCCACTGTCAGGTATTCCAGACATTCAAAAAGCCGTTCGCCCACTGCGGAACATTCCTCATTCTTATTTCCTGTTTCGGGAAAATACTGAATACAGAACTGATTGCGTCTGAAATATCTTTGTCCCAGAAATAATTTCTTTGTCGGATTCAGGCATTGGATAAAGAAACAGGGCTCATTCAAGTCCTGTTTCTTTTCCTCTCTGTGATTTTTATACTTGTCACCAAATTCAGCATTCAGAGCTATGCTGATTGATTTGATTATTGTATTTATCATTTCATGCACTCCGTTAAATACTTTTTGATTTTGTTTTCAAGTACCTTTGGGGCAATCTCCTGGATTTCCTGCTCGGACATTTTAAGCATAAACCTTCCCGGAACCCAGCCTTTATGGCTTGCCGTCCTATGTCCATATTCTACATAAGACGCATACTCGACCGGATTCTCTATCTCAATAATGAGAAATCCCCCATAATGATGAATCCGCAAAGTGTCTACATACTGTCTTGCCCCACTCGTATGCAGTCCTTCCGCCCCTGATCCGGATCTTTGTGCAGTCCACCCTCTTCTTAAAGTACCGCCAACTTTCCCATCTGGATTTACCCTCTTTTTATATGTGTCTCCTTTTTTATGGTTTTTCGAATCTTTCTCCGCGGTAACTTCAATTTCTTTTGAATAGTCCCCCACGGGCGTGCGCTTTATCACTTTTGCCAGCAGCCGTGCGGCCAGTTCCCTGGCACATTCTTCCACAAAGGCATCTGCATCCGCTTCCTTAATTTTGTTCAGCTGTTTTTGAAGCTTCTTCATGTCTGTAGCAGAAAACTTTCCCATTTTTCCCATCAAGCCCATCTCCTTAACAGTTTCAGCATTATTTCCTGATGTGTGCAATACGTGGCTGGCTCCCCGCTTGCAGAATACTCATTTGTTACTCCGTCTTGCGTGACAATTACTTTTGAACCGCTGTTGACGCTGATTTCCGGCGCAATAAACAACTTGATGCCCTGTGATACCGATGCTGCCGTCTCAGTCTGGGCAGCAGCATCCAGTTTTTCATAAGACAACTTACAAGGTCTGTCCTTTACTACAACAACTTCTTCCTCATTTGACAGTTTGGTCTTCTCATTTATCACATCATGATATTCAATGATGGTACACAATCCCCCATATGTCTGTTCAAGCACTGTCCTTGCCATTTCCTGTGCCTGTTTGATTGCATCTCTTATCATCTTACCACCTCAGTTTCCTGTAGCAGGAAAATTCGTCCCGCCCGTGCGTCAACAGATAACTGATCAGATTGTTAAGTCTCTGTTCAGGCGTCATGCTTGCATCTCCGGTTGCAAACACGGTATTCGTATCACCCACCTGTATCTGTTTTACTGCAATATCCAGATCCAGCCCTGCAATATCATCTGGCGAAAAAGTTTTCTTTGCCATCAAAAATTCACCTGCTGCCATATCAACTGCAATATGTTCCAATCCTTCTGGCACATTCTTCTGGTTGATTTCATTCCTGATGGTGCTGCAGACTTTTTCAACACAAAAAGTCAAAGCAAATTCATCATCTGCCTTGACCTCGTAACCAAAAGATTTCAGTCTCTCTTTTACTGCTTCTGTTCCAAACATTACATCTGCCCTTTCAGATTATCCCCTTGATAGAATCCGGGCAATCGGCACTGCCTTATGTTCAATTGCCTTTTTGCCATCATTTACCAACGACCAGTTTTCTCCCTTTTCCAGTTCTTCGTTTGTTGGACTGTTTGTTGCCTGTGAAGCCTTTAAATAAGAGATCCCTGCAACACTTACTGCGTGACGTTTTCTGGATACAAGAGTATCTTCCCCGCCTCTTGTTTTTGCATCACGGATCATCTCGAATGGAACCTTTGCGCCAACATCTTCAAATCCAATAGCCCCTTCACCCAATATGTAGGTTGTGTATACTGTATACGCCTCGTGGCCTTCCACACCCTCTGTGCTTTCTACAGCCGGAATAATTTCTGTTGGCATAGAGTCGTCAATCACAACAAGTCTCCCGTTCCATGTTGCCATTCCAAGTTCCCGCTCAATTCCATCTGCATCCGTGTACTTTAAATAAGCAATCAATTTTAAGTTTTCAAGATTCGTTGAAACTGTACTGTGACAGAATACCAGGGCAAACTTGTGTTTATTGTCTCCGCAGGCTCTCTGGATAGCGCTGTTTAGCGTTGTTGCACTCATACACATCGCTTCGGTAGTATTCCCACCATCAGGTGCGCTGATATCAAATGTATGCATTTCAACAAATTCTGCATTTGCTATCTTGATTGCACCTTCGCCTGTAGATGCCATGCTGAAAATCCCTTTCAAAATTGCAAGGAATACATTCTGATCATCTGCATTCCAGTAGGTATTGATTTGATTCCTGACATTTGCCATAAAATCTACACCGCCCGTTACGTCATAGCTGAAATCTGCTTCTGTCCAGCCATTCATTCTGCCATAGGTGAATACTCCCTGTTCAAAGGTGGTTGTAGTCTCCGTTTCCAAATTGCTGACACCATCATAATTCTGTGACTTACCGCCAATCAATCCGAAATACGGTATCGTTGCGTATACTGTCCCTGTCTGGGTGTTGTTCTTGAATGTCTCTCTCAGTCTTGCATCGCCGATAATTGCACGGGACTCCCTCAACTTATTCAGCTTTACATTCGGAACTGCGCCCATATATTTTCCGAATGCCCTCTCATTAAAACTCTTTGAATCAAATTTTGCCATCTGTTAATCCTTCCTTTCTGAATAAAACTCCATTACTCGGCATCAGGGTTATTCTCAATGTAAGCCGCTAACTCCTCATAAGACATTTTGGACATATCAACCTTTGCATCTGGTTTAACATCGCCAGATGCTCCCGGCTGAAACCCTCTGAAATTCGCCTTCTGCTTCTCAGTAAACAGGTAGGAATCTGATTTCTGAACCGCCTTGATCTGATCGTCCCATCCGGTCAGCTTCCCATCTTCTCCCAGCTTCACCTTTGAAACATCAATTAGGGCTTTCACCGCTTTCCCGTTCTTTGCTCCGGCTGCGGTCAGGGCTGCATCAATAGCGTTATCCAGCTTCAATTGTTCCAGTTCTGCCTTGTGCGCCTTTTCCTGATCTGCGTTCTGCTGCTTCATGGTTTCAATCTGCTTTTTCAGTTCCTCATTGTCACCAGCCGACGCTTTCAAGGTTTCAAGCTGCTTGTCACGCTCTGTCACCTGCGCTTTCAGCGTCTTGTTTTCCTCAACAGTTTCATCATGCTTTGACTTCTCCACATACCCTTTCAGTTCCTCCAGTGAAGCCTTTTCTGCTTTGACAGCTAATTCCTCACTGATACCAAGGGCAACAAATTCCACTTTCTTCATTTCTCTTTCCATCCTTTCATTGATTTTGCTATTTTACCCATAGCTGGAAGATAAACCGGACTACCTATCCTTTCACCCTTACGGTTTCACGGCAATTCGGACATACAATTTCGCCTTCATATTCGTTCATTCCCGTTTGAACCATTTCCACCACCCCCTTCCTGAAAAAACGGGCATGAAAAAAGCACCCCTGAATTTTTACATTCAAAAGTGCCTATCACTTATAACTCTAATAGTTTTTATTCCCAATAAGTCTCTATTACAAGACCATTCTGCTCCTGCTTTCCAGGGTAAAGTTCCAAAATATCATAGAAATTAGGAATATCCGTAATGCTCTTTCCCTCCCATAATGCAGTCAGAACTTCGATTTTTTCATCCAATAGTTTGTCGCTATCCGAATCAAAAAACTGCTCAAACGGCGAAAATGTCACCTTCATAAGTAATTCATCAACTTTAGCTTTTTTAACTGCTATCTCTTTTTCTTTTTCACTCATTCCCCAATGATCTGCCATAAATATAATTAATTCTTCCTGTGTCATCACTTCAATCGCTCGCTTTCTTCAATAGTTCAGCAATGGTTGTATCCAGTTCCGCCACCAATTCGGGTTTGTCGGCTCGCAGCAGCTCTACCAGGTCAGGTCTTGTTACACTCAAAGCTGCATAATTGGCAATGGTTTCATGCACTCGCTGTTCTGTATGTAAGTAATATGATGAGCCATGACCATATATTACTTTCTGGGCATCCAGCAGATCTCCACCCGAAAGTGCATCATAAATATCCTGAAGATTCCCAATCCCACCGCCCATAATATTCCTGCATTCGTAATTAAGGACACTTTTCATTTCTGTTCTCAATTTATCATACTGCTTTTTATAATCATCATATGAGCCTTGAAAGGTCCTGTTCATCACGGAATCGTTCAAATCTGTGATCAGCCTGTTATACTTATCACGGATTTCATCGTAAACCCTTTTGTACTCTTGGTTATGCTGATCAAACAGTTTAGCAACATCATCACTCATGGAACTGGAAGTGTTTTTGAATACATCCACCAATGGCTGCCTGCTAGTACTGAACCAGTTTCCCGCCTTTTCCACATCCTGCCTGCCATACAAATCTATCAGGTGCATCTCCTCATGCAGCGTTGTGTTCACCTGACCTGCAAGGTTGTCACCTTGTAATTTTGGTATTGTCAATTTTGCTTCTGCCATATTTCCACTTGTACGATATGAAGAATACGATACTGCATGGTTGTTTGCGTGAGATATCTCGAATGGGATTCCATTACTTTCAATGTTTTCTAATTTCCCCATGTGATTAAACAAGGCGACCACGTTTGCATCTGCCCCATCCAAACCATTTACATAGTCAACAAATGCCTGTGTGTTCTTTATTTCCTTTTTTGCAGTAAAAGACGCTGGGAAGTTCTCAGTCTTCAATTTTTCTGCAGCCTGTTTCGCTTCCTTGCTTGTCTTTATTGTATCATCTGGCCCAACATTCTGCAACCCATCTTTGTCACCGCCATCGACAAAACTCGCTTTCCAATCTTTGTAAGTCATATTGTCAGAAACATAGTAAGTCTTGCCTGTCTCCGCGTTTCTCGCCGCCCGCTCCCCTGTCTGGCCGAAATTATCAGCAAAATATGGAACTGTCGTGGACCGGCAGTACACATGAAATGGCGGGGCTGTTATGCCCGGCTCAAAATCCTTCATGGGAAAAACCTGCCCGTCAAGATTCTGGCATATATCAGAAGTATAGGAATCCAGTGTCGCCACGATCTCATACTGTTCCACATCCAGATCCTTAAAACAATCTTTCTGTGCCGCGGAACTAAAATAAGCCTCCTCAGTCATGATGAGGCGGCCTGCATTGTTTTTTGATGCATTCATTTTCCTGGCTATATTATCAATAGCTTTCTGCGGGTCCTGTCCCAGCATGATATTCTGTGTAAGTTCCCTGTGGACTTCCGAGATCAGTTTCTCTTTATTTCCCCATATCCTTTCAGAAAAATTCTTTCCGTCCACTGCCCACGGCTTGCAGATAACTTTTTCTATCTGCCGTTGATCCAGGCCTGCAATATCCCAGCCTATACGAAAACCCTTCTGCAGCTCATAGGCTGTGTGGTAATAGCCGTCCAGATAAATCCTCTTCATTGTGGCGTCGATACTATCCAGCTGGTTCCCGAACATTAATTCAAGACTCTGCTGTGTCTGCAGTTTTAACGCTTCGAGCCGTGATATATGAAATCTGGCAGAGGCATTTTCCAATTCCTTCATCCACTCTCCAGTAAAGGCATTTTCCTGCCCTCGTTTGATATATTCCTTCACATCCCACTTTAGTTCTGCCAGTTCCTTGTCCCTGAGCATCCTGCGGGCTTCCGCCATTGATATGCCATTATTGGCAGCAAAACGTTGGTACCATGTATTGATTTTTCCTTCAAGTTCTTTCTGTGCACGCCTGTACTGCTCTTCGATTTCACGGTATGCATCAATTCCTTTTTTGTTCTGTGCTGCTTCAAGCTGCTTAAACCGCTCTTTCCAATAGCTTTTATCTGACATGCGGGCGCCTCCTTCTACTCTTCATCAGCAGCAGTGTTATCCTTATTCCGCCATGGATCGTACTGCTGCCGTTCCATTTCTTCCACCGCCCTCTGCTTCTCTTCATCAATCTTCTGCAGTTCATCCTCTACATCTTCAACCCACGGGTGCTGTGCAACAAGCGTCTGGTTTGACAATATCCCCTCTGAATTTTTGATGCCGTCTATTATCGCCTCTTCGTCCATCAGCATATCCCTGTTAAAGATTATATCTACCTTTTCTTCATCAAAGTCACCCTGTCCCGTATTAAAAAGATGGACATTGACAAACCAGAGAATCTCTTCAAATGCGTCCTGTAATTCCGCCTCCATGTCATTTGCGTCTAAATCAATGTCAGAATACATTGACCGGATATTCATCTGGTTCGGACTGCCTGAAAGCCTGTCATCCTTAGCGTCATACCCCATGGCATTCTCAATAAGGGCTTTCTTAAAGATCTCCAGGATAACCTTGTAATTGTCAGCATTTACAGTGATCTCCAAGGTTTCTACCCCGCCTTTTGTCTCCCCGTCACATCTGACTTTAACCGCACCAAATGTCGCAAGATTCCGGCGGAACTCCCCTAGATCCTGTCCGTCATAATTTGTCAATATCAAGATAGTGTTCCTTGAATCCTCCTGCATATTATTCTCAAAATCTGACAGCATGACATTGATCCCATCCTGTAATGTCTTGACCTTTTTGATCAATGGTATTTCCTGATCGTTGTACTTTAACGGAATCAGTGGTATTTTCTGCCAGTTTATTCCAATTACTGTTCCATCATCATTCTTTACAGAGACATATGGAATATCAGAGAGTTCATTATTGGTACTTACATCAGGCACCAACATTTCACCGTCCAGCACAAACTTGTGAACGCCTTTCAGGTCATACACTTCTACCTTTTCAATCAGCTTTAGCGTCGTACCTTCATATCCTTCGACAAGATAAAGTCTTACTGCAAAATCCAGTATTGTATGTTCGCTGTCCTTCCAGAAAGCCAATACTTCATATCCTGGAAACAGCCTGAATGAAAATTTTCCATCGTCTGTATAGTATGGATACAGCCATGCAATGCCACCATTTAATGCCGCCTTTCCACCATTTTTCAGAATCTTCATAAAACGCTTATTAAAGATTTCTTTCAGGAGTTCTATGTACCGTGTATTTTTTCCTGTTATCACGAAAGGCTGTCCCAACAGATAGTTTGCTTTCTGGTTTACCATTTTTGCATATTGATTGTCAATAATACGGTTGTTTGGAAGGTTTTTAACTTCCTGCAGCTCACCGCCATCCCCAATCATTGTCCTTCTCCGGGAAAGAATATCATGTTCATTGTCATAATACAGATGTCCCTTTATCTGTATAATGCGCTGCGGGCTGTGTTTCCACCTTGCAATTTCCTTTTCTAAAAATTCCCGGTCTGACATCTGGCTCCTTGCCCCCTGCGCGATCAGAGCCTTAAACTTATCAGTCAGGGAATTAACAAAATCCAACATTTATCAATTCCTCCAAATTATGCGTATAGCGCTTATTCAAAACTAAAGACCGAACCTTTGCTGAAATCTTCCATTGCGTACCGCATGGCATCCATCAGGTGATTAAAATCATCAATGGGTTTATTCAGGCGCTTTCCAGTTTTTGTGTCTGTATCCCATGTATAATTAGATATCTCGGTAATAAAGTTTACACACCGGGGGTGAACGATGATGTGATAATCCTGCAAATAATCAATACCGTTGTTTACACTGTCCTTCCCCTTCCTTGCCTGCTGAATGTGGGAAATTCCCAGATCATAAAGACGGTCAATGCTTTTTGGTTCCGCCGATTCCGCACGGATTTTTTCTTTCCGATACCCCATTTTTGTGATTTCGTCCGCAATCTTTTCGTTGCTCATTCCATGCTTGTACATTTCGTCGAATACCCATATTGTCTTGGCTGATATATCTACCAGGCTACAAAACAACGCTGATGGATCATTTGTATAACCGAAATCCAAACCAAAGGCAGACTTCACACTTGGCAGCCTTCGTATTTCATCAACATCAAAAGCCTTTTCTTCCCAGTTTTCAAAGATAAGGCCTTCCACAATCCCCCAGTCACCCAAACCAGCCACGCGGTAGCGCCGGGGGGTATTCAGGCGCATGGTTTCAAATACTTTCCTGTCCGCTTCATCCAGCCATTCATTACAAAGGTAATTCGTGGTCATGGCAAGGGTTTCATCATCTGGGTTGTCAAAAAACCGCTTTTTGATCCAGTGATGTTCATTCCATGGATTGAAGGTCAGCGTGATTTGTTTAAACAATCCCGTTTCCGAAGGTATGGCTCCACGGATAGATTCATCAAGCATATTGAAATCGTTCTCGTTGCCAATTTCATATGCCTCCTCTACCCACATAAAACACAAATACCCGTGTTCAACAGTGATCGAGGTTACTTTTAACGGATCGTCTAATCCCCGGAAATATATCTTCTGGCCCGTTGGCTTGTATGTCATTTCCAATGGGCTCTCTTTTACTTCCCAGTAAGCATCAACCCCTAAACGGTGGATTGCCCACTTTAATTCCGTAAAACAACTATCTTTTAGCGTCCGAAATACTTTCCTGACAACCAGCAGGTTGGCATCTGGATATCTCATGAGGTTGGTAATGTACCACAGGGCGGTTGTCTTTGATTTTTTACTTGCCCTGCTGCCCTTGCATACTCTGTACCTGCCCCTCCATCTCCAGAAAGTTCCATACCCTTTCCCTACTATTTCGGGCAGCGATATCTTACGTTTGCCAGATGAATTGTAATCATATTGTTCAGGCATGTAGAAACGTTTCTGATAATCAAAAACGTATTGGCTGCTAATCCTCGAGATCACTTTCCCCAGATATGACAACTGGAATATTTACATTCACATCCATTTTGTCATTCCACATTCCCAGATGTTTTCCTAGAAGTTCAAGAGCTTTCAGCTTGTCGTTTAGCCTGATCTCACGTTCAACCCCTTCTCCCTCACTTGTGGGAATTACCTTTACTTTTACGGACTGTATTGCTGCAGTATCATCTGATGTGGCTCCGTCTTTTATCGTTGCTTTCTCTGGATCAATCACATCGACTGCATTGACAAATGCAATTTTCGCAAGTTCCAGGACTACCCTGTCTTGGTTTATTCCAGTTCTCCTACTCCGCTGTGCCATACGTTCCGATATTGCTTCTGAAACTCTAGTTTTCCCTAGTAGTTCAGAACCTATCTTATCAGCGTTTTTTACTGAATAACCTGCCCTGATAGCCGCTTGTGTTGCATTCAAGTCAATCAGGTATTCGTCAACAAAACGCTGCTGCTTTTCTGTCATTTTTGCCATTCTGCAACACCTTCTCTCCATTTTCTTAGCATTTTGTTACTGTTGGATTGAAAAAAGACACTATGACTGCTGCCATAATGTCTTTTTTGAAAGTCTTTTTGTTTGCCACTTTGACTTGATACCAAATTACACATTTAAACCACGAAAAAGAAGAAGGTTTTGTTTTTAGGTAAAAAAAATGGTAAGTTTATCTTCCTTTTTCTATCATTGGATAAATATTATACTTCTTTAATTCCTCATACAGAAACAATCTACCTTTCTGTGTCCATTCTGTCTGCATAACGGCATCTGGTTGTTTATTGGCACGTATAATATTAACTGTCTTGCTGTGAACATATCCCTTGCCTTGATAATCAGCATATAATATCCACTGACCGCCGACTTTGCGCTGAATGCGGAGCTCCGACAACTTCTTGTTAAATGCTTTTGCTGACATTCCATAGTCCTGCGCAATCTGTGTTGTGAGTACTGTAGATTTGCTTTGTAAAATGACATCTACATAGTTCGCTTTGGGTATCAGTTCCCCTATAACTTCATCCAAGCCTTGAACAGTTACTTCTAATTCTCCAACTTCATTTTGCAAAGCCTTGTTGCGTTCTCTTTCTTCCTTTAACTTCTGCGCCACGCTGATAAGCAAATCAGGATTATCGAGAAGTTCATCTTCTGCATACATTCCATGCTTACGGATTGAGGGGAGTACTTCACTTGTTACCCAACGTTTGAATTTCTTTGCAGAGGGTAACTTGCTGCCAATCACAAGGGAATACAAGCCACTTTCATTGACAACTGTCAACCCTCTCGGAGTTTCAAAACTGTCATTTTGACAGTTTTGCTTATCTTCTTCATCAACATGCTTTTTTAATGCCCCATAAGCATCTACATATCCTAAAATCTCCGCAATATCCTTTCCGACAAAGAAAGGCTCATTGTTAATAATAATTGTTCGTATACTTCCAAACTCTGAATTTTCAAAAATCTGTAATTCGTTCATATGTTATACCTCCTTATTTTTCCAGTGGACTTTTATACTGCTACTGTCTTTCCTCCTGTCAAAAGTGATACCGCATATTGAAAACCTAGAATAAAGCCTTGTTTTTCATTGGCAACCATACAATCGCAAATCACATCTTCATACTTTAAATAAAAGTCTTGTCCGACTGCTTCTTCCAATTTTTCGTTTGCCGCCTTTTTTTCAGGCATATCGTTCCAATTATCGGTTAACTTCTCCATGTTGTAATACAATTTCTCAATATTACTCATTATAAAAATCTCCTTTGCCTATTGAATTTCCACAAAAGAGAAGATATACTGTATTTACCGTTCCCTTTGTGGATTGGTGATTGATAGGGGTTGTTTAGTTTCTCAGACGGCGCAACCTCTATTTTTTATCCAGTTTCTGCTTTATCAAACCAATTCCCTTCATTATGGTGTCTGTCCTAGAAAGATTCAGCTTTTCAGAGCAATACTCAATATCTGATTTTTCTTTAGCTGTCAGCCTTATATTTAACTTTTCCTTTCTGGATTGTTCTTGTAAAGGTGGTCTGCCTGTTCGTGGACTCATACTCTCACCTCACTTTTATGTCCTCGCATAAATCATAATATATTATGGGCGTGCATAAGTCAATAGACAAATTTAATTTTTATTACTTTTGTGCATATTTATTTATTCTTTCAGGTATTTGCTTACCAGCTTCTCAGGATATGTCCGATCACAGTGCATAGATTTGGCTATTTTATTCCAGGTGTATCCGTCAATATACCGATACTGCATGATACTTCTGATCCTGCTATCTTGTACAGAATTAATATATTCTATAATCTTTATCTCCGCCTCCTCTGCTTTTTTCTTTCTTTCAGCTAGCAAACTTTCCTTTTTGAAAAGTAATTGATCTTTTCTCAACTCTGCTGCCGCGTTAATTCCTGATACTTTTGCAAATCCATCTATGTATGGAAAATCTCTGCTCGATGCCCTTACTTTATCCGTTACTATCTCTGCTCTCTGCTGTTTTATCTTAATGATTGCCACTTCGAGGTTTGAAATTTCCCTGCGCAGATTAATCAACTGTTCCAATTCTTCTTTTTTCAAACTGCCCCTCCCCTTCTATATGTGTTACACAACCTCAACAAAATTCCAGTTTAGCTACTCACTAAATTAATAGTTATATCTGCTTAATAAATCCCGCAGGCTGGTCAGCTCAGTATTCACGAGTTCTTCTGGCCAGTCGCAGAGCAGATAAAATACTTTGTTCTTTGCAGTTTTCACCGTCCTTCTTAAACCATTTAATTCTTCGAACTCCTCTGGGCTCATTTTCCTTTTCGGTCTCAGATACTCCTCAATTTCATCTATTTGTTTTTCGCACCTGTTCATTTTGTTGAAATATCTGTCATAGCCACTGTCTGCATAATCACGCTGAGCTTCACGGTATTCTGCCCTGAGTTTTTCCAGCGCATTATTAAGCGTCTTTTGCTTATATTGCTCCACTTTTTCAATATATTTATTCATTACTTCATCTCCGCGTTATTTCTTCCTATACCAAATCTAAGAGCAATTCTTTTTCTTCGTCATCGATATTCCCATCTACATAGGAGTTTATAATCATGTCGACGGCATCCATATTTGACATAGGAATCCATACTCTGTTTTTTAACCTGTCAAAAATTTCATCAAAATTCATACATTCCTCCTGCTAAATCCTTATTTCTGCACCTATTTAAAAAAGCATTAGTACCGCAGGGGGCGCT
>CAMWMM010000016.1 GCA_947175285.1 uncultured Lachnospiraceae bacterium | reverse complement strand
TTTCTATACCTTCCATTGTACTCTTTATATCATTGGGTGTCCATGATATCATGGTAACACGATCTACGAAATCTTCTGTTACTCTTTTCGTCTCCATCCGCTATCCCTCTTTATTACTTCCTGCTCCATACTCAACTGTGCCTTAACCTTAAACGAAGTGATAAACTCACTTTCCACTTTTGCAAACAAACCGGCGGTATTTCTCGACCTTTTAGGTCTGAGAAATACCGCCGAGTCATTTTTCTTGTAGATGAATGTCACCAATATATCACTGTCTGTTTTCTCCGTCAAAAGATTTGAAACATGCTATCCAAAGGACTATCTCCGCGATTGCTGCTACTAATCTGCCATTACACCCAAGCTTACGACCTATCGTTTCGGAAGTTGCTATTAACACGAACATAGAGATTGCAGCCACTACTAGCCAGAATGTCGGTCTATCTAGTTTCCTTTGTTTGATTTTTTTCCATTTTTATGCCTCTCCTTCATTTGTTTTATTTCATCAATTTTATAGCACACTTAACAAGCAAAATAATAATTCTTTGTTTGCAAACTCCACATACAGCGGATGACCAGTTCATCGTATACCTGCCCGTTTGCACGGCTTACATAGGTTATCAGGTATCTCATGCCGTCTGATATGGCTACTATATTCTGCTTTTCATAATCTTAATTCCAAGCAATGCCCAGCAGCAAACCGTTGGGTATATTCTTAATACAATGCTATTTTGACTTTATTATTTCTCTCAAATCTAGGAATATTTTGTTTAAGTATTATGAGAACTATTTACACACCATTGTAACATGGGGTTTTGTAGCACATCAAGGAAATGGGAATATAAATGAATAATCCCTATTTACTAATATAAATAATCTGAAATTCTAAAAAAATCTTACTTTTATCCCAATAATGTATCATTATAAGGATTTTCTGACAAAATGCTGTTAATTATTTCTTTTCCTTGCTCATAGTAATTATTATTTAATATTTTAAGTAGTTCTAATCTCTTTTTAAATATTATTCTTCTCCAATCTTTACCTGCTTCTCTATTTTTTGAAGCAAACTCTATTGATATTGAAGACACTCTTTCCCAGCAAAGTTGAAAAAATAAATCTTCAATTGCAGTATATATTTTTTTATCAACAATGCCGCCTCTATCACCTACATAATCTATGTGATATCCTTTTTCATCCACATACACATATGTTCCTGGTAAATAATTTTCGTTGCTCTGTTGAAAAAATAAACTATTGTTTTTTACTCTATACTCTTCGTCTACTCCCTTATCAATTAAAAAGAACATCTCTCTCGTTTTTTTCTCAATTTCTTGAAGATTAAGATGCATATGAACCTCCTTATTCTGGCAATAAATATCCATTATCAATATACCAATTTATTGGTTTTGGTAATTTATACTGTGTTCCCAATCCAGCGTCTCCAGCCCATGGAATTATAGTTGCTTGCTCTACACTGGGTATAGGCGTAACTATTTTATAGTTTATGTATGTTGATGAATCTGTATTAGGTGGTAACGATAATGATGTTGCACTCGCACCTGACTGTGTTACATACACACTTGACGGACCTGGCTCTCCGTATCTTCCTACACTTGCAACATTATCCTCACCCAATGTAATAATAGTTTGTGTACCTGGAATTGCTCCAGCATTAGGTGGATAATTCACTGTACCATCAATCTTATACCAACCATCATATGCTGTTCCTCCTTCAAATCCAGGTGTACCTTCAACTTCTTTCCATTTCCAATATCCTTCATACCTTACTGCCTCTTCTGATGACATCATATCTACAAAAGAGACTTCCGTACCACCTCCACTCACTCCTTTCCTAAGTGCCAGCACCTCATCATAATCTATCCGATTAAACAACAACTGCTCGTCTACTTTCTGAAGCCCAAACTGTTCCGCCGGTGTCAACCCTGCCTGACTTCCATCCTCAAGGAATTTCATATACCGTTTCAGTTCTTCCTCTGGCATCGAACCAAATAAAGATTCATAGGCATCTGTACCTGCTTTATATGTTCCCTTACCTCCTCCCACAAGGTCATCCAGATCAACATCCATGCTCTTTAACCATGTCTGCATCTCATCGGCATCCAGTTCCTTCACGATTTTGCCGCTTGAATCTGTAAACACATATCCGCCTACACCCACAGATACCGTACATCCTGTAAGCATACTCGCCAAGAACGACACTCCCGCAGGCATCCCCAGTTCATCACAGGCATACCCTGCCGTATATGCCGAAGCATCAGATATCGCATCGACTCCCCACATCTTTACCAGTTCCACTGCAATCTCTTTCGCGCTCATCTCGGAGAAGTCTAACGCCAGCGCTCCCTGTCCGAATGTCACGGCTCCTACCACAGCATTTACAAACTGCATTCCTCTCTCGAAGTCTGTAAGTTTCTCTCCCGTGATAAGGTCTTTTCCGTATATACTCTCTATGAACGGTTTAATTATCGTGACATCCAGTATACCCGAAATGAGGTCCCCTATCGGATGATATTCACTATGGCTGTACTCTCCGCTGTAGAGATACATCTCTAACATCTGATCAAGGCTCTCAACAGATGCACCCATGTTCTCATAGTCTGCGCGGAACAAATCCGTGAACCACCCTATCGCCTCCACGTTCGCGATTACAAATACTCCGGCATCCGGTATCACAGCGTCCAGTCCAAGGAAATCTTTCATGGTCAATACCATTTTTAAATCACTCGTGAAATAGTGACCGGTCTCATCATAGACTTCGACATATCTCTGCATTTCAAAGGTATTATCTGTTGTGATTTCTTCGAGGATGATATTGCTTAATGTCTCTGTCGCTCCGTTCGCAAATCCCTTAAATAACGGCTGATCCAGTTCAGTGTAGCACTGCATATGTGCATCATATACATAGTTTTTCAGAATCACCATATGCTCTATTATAGTTTCAATTGGCTGTTTTTCATAACCGAGCGGCAGCATCTCTGCTTTTGCAAGCTCTTCATCGCATTCCTCGAAAAATCTTTCTATACCTTCCATTGTACTCTTTATATCATTGGGTGTCCATGATATCATGGTGACACGATCTACGAAATCTTCTGTTACTCTTTTTGTCTCCATCCGCTATCCCTCCAGTTTTTCCGCCATTGCCTGGTCATTTGAGGCAAATGACATAATTGTCGCGATAACAAACTGCGCCATTTTTCCATAAAAGAGACTCAGCTTATAGATATGCCGGGGCAGTTTTTCTAAAAAAAGCGCAACTTCATCCTTAGCCTCTCCCTCATAGTTTTCCGAGAACTTCCCTGCAAGAGGCGCCACCTGTTCATAGGCTGTGAACAGAGTAGTCTGAATGTTTGTCAGCTCCATATAGATGTCCAACATCGCGTTGAGGTCACAGACTGTCTTTTTTTCTTTAACATCTGCTTTATTACTCATCTTCTTTTCCTCCCAGTATCATATATAGCTGTCTGCGCATATAAGATGGTGACAGACTCCTCACCCGCATCCGTTCAGGATTTAACAGATAGCCTTCTCCGCCTTTCCAGTAAAACAGCTTCCTCCCTAACAGTTTCGCATTCTCATATTCACACACCGGAATACAGCCTTCCATCTCTCTCATCGTCTGTTCCCATTCCTGTGGCATGATACCTCTCCACTTGCCACGTTCTGCCTTTTCTTCTCCGCGACACAGATATTCTGACTGTTTTAAAAGCGAAAGCATCATGACTGCACTGTCTGTACAGCACATCTCATAGCAATCTGTATCTTTACATAGCGTGATTAGTTTCCTATTCTCCAAGACCGCTGCTTTGACCTTGTTGATGGTGACATGCCTGCGACAGTTACGGTACAATTCAAAGAAACGTATAATAGCTGCCCCCTCTTCTGTCAGCTTCCGCTTATCATTTAAGATTCCTTTTTTTACCAGAGACTCTATTGTTTCTTCAAAAAACGTTTCTCTTTCACTCTCTGCCGGCATCCTGTAACGTATACCGAAAGGGGCGTTCCCCTGGGAAACACTTGTCAAAAAAATAATCTCATTGTTAGTAAACAGCATCCTCTTCCTCCTTCCTAAATTTTTTCTAAATCCACATGTTCCTGCCAGTTTTCATAAAAAACTTCATCTGTATCCAGATACTCCTGTAGGGATTCACTTGCCTGTTTCACAGGTCCGCCTTCTTCCAGTGCCAGCTTCTCATGATATTGCACAACCAAATCCAGAAATGCCGCTCCTACAAGCTGCGCATCTCCTGCCCATATGGTATCATCATACAGCGTGCTCTCCACTGCTTCTGCCCGCGTAAGAGTATCCTCCAGTGTTGTCTGGATGCTATCCAGTGTTGCTTTGATTTCACTAATTGTATTTGCATTTCCTTTAAAATCAGCCATTATAACCCTTTCCTTTCTTCTATCTCTGCCTGCATCTCCCAGTATGTCTTCCGCTCTCCGGCTTCAGCTTTTCTTTGCGATAGAATCATTATCGCATTCTGCATAGCCATAAGAGCCGACTTATACTCTCCACTCCAGAAGCTCTCTTTTGTAGTAAAGTCTGTCATGATGATTCCTTCCGCTTCTCCCGGTCCGCCTGTCAGAGAATTATGTACCTCGTTCAAAGCTGTTTCAGCATCGCTGTAATACTCATTAATCTTATCCAATTTCTCACCCAGCACTTTTTCCAATTCTTCATACTTCTTCGCCTTCTGCCTTGCTTCGGAACCCCATCCGAACAGTCCGCCAACAGCGCCAACATTGCCGACCAGTACATTCCAAAAATCCATATCTTTTCCTCCTTTCTCTCTCATATTCTCCAAGTATTTTCATTACCCTTTCGGCATCCGCAGCATCACTCTCTCCCCTCTCTTATACAGCACGCCATCCTCTAATACATCCGGCAGTTCCTTGCCGCGCAGGGTCGGGAAAGAGGTATTGATGCCAAACTCTCCGAGAATCAGTCCGTTCTCAGCCGCCTTTATTAACTTCGCCGTTTCATTCCTTGCAGGCAGACGTGAACTGTGCCCTACTATGACGATTAAGATTCCCGTTTCAGCCGCCTTTAACATCGTCGATATGACATCACTGCTGTCTTTGATGAACTCTGAAAACTCCTCAGGTGCATTTATGAAGATACAATATTTCTCCAATGTACGGTAAAACTCCGCTGCGCTCATCCTGCCCTTTCTCTCCAGAAAGTCGTCTTTTCTGTCTTCTGTCAAATCAGACAATTCTTCCATACATTCCGCAAGCGATTCTGCGTCCGTTATGTAATCTACATTCTCGCGGCTTCCGAACTCCTGATATTCAAAGTCTCCGGCATCGAAGAGAAACACTTTCTCGAAGTTTTTCAACTGCTGCAAAACAAGCTTTCCGGCATTGCTCTTACCGCTTCTGACAGGTCCTACGATTAAGAACGGGGTATCGGAAGTAGAAATACCGTATTTCACTACCTGCTGTTTCTCCAGTCCAAGCCAGATATCCGCCTGTGCACCTATATCGTACTCTGGCATCATAGACAGTCGGAACTGTCCGGGCAGAACCGCAATGCCCTTTGCAGCTTCCTCACTGCTCTTATCTGCAATGCTTCGGATAAGCGCCTGTAAGTTTCTGTTATATTCCGGTCCGTTCATGAAATCCACGGGAGAATATACCTGCATCAGATTAACAGAGTCGCTTTTTACAAGAGTGCGCCCTTTTACTTCCGGCAGTTCATATTCACTTCTGCCTACGATGTTGCGCGACTCCATCGGCTCGAAGTTATACCCTGCTATCTTCGTCTTAATCTGGTTCATCAGGGCATATTTCACTACGCTGCTTCTGGATGCCGTCACAGCCATATAGATGCCGAGATTCGCACCGTCTCTGGCAAACTGTACGAAAATATTCTCATCAATCCCCAGTTCTTTTACGACATCGTAATTATCTAAAACGAGTAGAATCGCACGCAGTTTCTTATCCGCCGTCTGGTTGTAAATATCGAAATTCTGCGCCATGGCATCCGCCATCAACTGTTTCCGCACTTTGATTTCTTTCATCAGAAGCCGGATTAACTTCTGCTGCTTCTCCACATCATCGTATGTAATGTAATCTGCCACATGCGGCAGCATTTTTGTTGGGATAAGCGCATTGTTCCCGAAATCGAGTATATATGCGTTAAAATTCCTGACGCTGTTACGGGCGCACAAGCTCAACAGAAGCGTTTCAAGGAATACTGTTTTTCCATAGCCTGTGGATGCAAAATAAATCACATGTCCGCCATGCAGGAAGTCTATTACATATTCTTCCTGTCTCTGCTCGCTTGGAATATCCTCCATGCCAAGCGGCACGCATAAATCTAAATCAGCAAAATTCGCAGAATCCTGTATTTCCCCTAAATGCGGCGATACCATGAGAGTTCCAAGCGGCGGAAGCCACGGGCTTTTAATTTCCGGCAGGGATAACTTTCGAAAGGCTGATTCGATGTATTCCACTACTACATCAAGCTGTGTCTTGCGGATTCTGTTGCTTTCCATACTGCCGCTCAAATCCTTGTTCACAAGCTGTCCCTGTCCTAACTCATTCACCAGCCAGACTCTTACATCCCGTTCCTCTTCTTCGCTTTCATCCTCACTATACGGCTCTCCGCTGAAAGCGGACTGAAACAGTTCATAGATTTCGTTATTGCCTACCTGCAAATAGGCGCGCCCCGGCTGTGTAATTGCTGCCGCATCCGGCGTCTTTAACATTTCGCGGCTGTCGGATTCATTCTGTACTTTCAGACAGAGTTTGAATTTCGAGTTCGTCCATATTTGCTCATCTACCACACCGGACGGCTTCTGTGTTGCAAGAATCAGATGAATCCCGAGGCTTCGTCCGATTCTTGCCGCAGAAACTAACTCTTTCATAAATTCCGGCTGCTCTTTTTTCAACTCCGCGAACTCATCACTGATGAGGAACAGATGCGGAATCGGTTCCTGTGCTTTGCCTAACTTATATAGCTGGTGATAGCCGTTTATATGGTTGACATTGTATTCATTAAAGATTCTCTGCCGCCTTGCCAGTTCGCTTTTAATGGAAACCATGGCACGATAGCTTTCCGCACCGTCCAAGTTTGTTATGGTTCCTAAGAGGTGCGGAAGATTCCGGAACAGATTCGCCATACCGCCGCCCTTATAGTCAATCAGCAGAAATCCCACTTCGTAAGGATGAAAATTCACCGCAAGAGACAGGATATAGCTTTGTACAATCTCCGACTTACCGGAACCTGTTGTTCCCGCTACCAGTCCATGCGGTCCATGCGCCTTTTCATGCAGATTTAATTCCACGTAATTATCCTGCTCTCTGACGCCGAGCGGAACTGCCAGAGACTTATGCGCCTCATGCGCATTCCATCTTTTCACCACATCAAGCTGCTCCGGTCTTTCGATATGGTACATCTCAAAGAAAGTAATGCCCTCCGGGATTCGGGAAATTTTTCCCTTTTCATGTTTTACCGCTCCGGTTTTACGACTCATCTGCTCTATTTGAATATTGTCCATGGAAACGCAGTTGAATTTTTCGTTGACTCTGACGCCTTCCTCCATCAGAAGCCGTCCTGTCTCTGAATTTTCCAACACGCACACTGTCCTGATATTTTCCGGCAATCTCGCACGCTGATTGGTCGTATAAATAATGCTGATGCCAAGTTCCTTGGACTGCCTGCCCAGATACTCCATAATGGCATGGTCGGCAATCAGCTTCGGCTCATCTATGACAAACAGAAGATGCGGACTAAAGGCAACACTCTTGTTGTTTTCTTCTATCCGCTGCTTTCTGTCTTTGACAAGCTGAAGGATACTGCCTAATACCTGATCCCTGATACTCTCCGTATAGATACCCGCTATGACGTTGATTGCCTGAATCCGCAGATGCGGATACCATCTCAGGTAAGCAAATTCCTGTGCATATTGTTCATTGCTGATGAAGATAATCTGTAAATCATGATAGCTGTGAAAGAAGCACAGCTGCGCCATCAGATATTTCAACTGGTTATGCACCTGCTTTGCTTCCCCAACAATACCAAGATGTTCTCTGCGCAGATTAACCGTCTCCGGAATGCCGTCTATCGTCTCAAAACTCTGCGCCAGTTGTGCAGCTTCTTTCTGCAACTCATCTTCTTCGGTTTGCAGTTCATCTTCTTTATAATTAACCGTTATTTGGGATTCACCACTGCGATATCCCAATACAACCTGCAAAAAATCTTCGTCTTCCATTCCTCTTTCATAAAGTCTGCTGTCATATTCTAAAACCATATGCTCCAAACTCTCTATCTGAGGGTACTGATACGACATCACTTCCCTTTCTTTCTGTCTCTGCCTGCGGATATGGGCGCGCAGCCTGACAAGATAGTCCGAATAAACCCGTTCCCTGACTTCATTCTTTCTCTTGATTTCCTTCCGCTCACTGAAAAAACGCTGTATGGAAAATATCAGCGTCACTGCCGTCATACAGATACTTGCAATAACATACAATCCTCTGTTCATGAAAATACTCATAAAAATAGTGACGCCAATCATACAAAGGGGCGGTACGATGATCTGTATCAAAGAACCCTTTTCCATTACATCCTTTCGCGGCGGCTCTTTCACTTCTATCGTTTCACTGTGTATTCTTTGATTCATTCGGGGGGATTTTTTATAATAGGGAAAATTCTCAAAGGGCTTTTCTTTGTACGGATAGGGCTGCAGCCTGAACTCACACTGTTCAAGTTCTCCCTCTATGATGATATAGGACTGAAAAAAAGTAAGCCGGAATCCGGCAAACCGCAGCCTGTCACCATCTTGGAACTGTTGTTTTTCATACACTTTTTTCTCTTCCAGACTGACATCCGTTATATCCTTTACATAAAGCACATCTTTTGTAATAAGGATTTCACCGCTTAGCGACGGTATCAGAATATCGCCGCTTCTTCCACTGATTGTCATTTTCTCGTTTCGTTTGTAATATCGCTTTTCTATCATTTATTTATTCCTCATCTGTCATATATTTCTTACCAATTTCCGTAATTGAATTACTTAACTGCGTCATACGGTTCTGCTTCTCTTCTCCGTCCATTGTCACATTTCCTTCCAGATAATTCAGTTCTTTCATATAGGCATAAATCAAAAGCTTGTCATCCGAAAGCGCCTGCGCTATGTTTTCCGCCCTGTCATAAACGGAGCGCCCAATCGCAATCCAGTATTCCAACTCGATTTCATTAGAATAAATACTGAGTTTGTCCAATATATTATCCAGTTCCGCTCTCTCCAGTGCCTCACTCTTAGCATAAGAAACGGCAAGGATATACTTCGTATAAGTATCCATCTGCTCCGGCTCAATCCGCTTCAGACAGTCTATACAGTCCACATAGTTCTGTATCGTATAAGCGCGGCTCGCTTTAATAACCGCTTTATCCCTTGGCAGGATAACAAGTGTCTGATATCCCGTATAGATAATGATTGCAAGCAGCACCACCAAAATCCCTAATGCAGTGAGACTGCCAATCCGATATTTTTTCTTATCCAACCGTATCTTATTCTGTCTGTTATCTTCATATATCTCATCCGCTTGCTGCTTCACATAAAGATAGAATTCCGAAAGGCTTCTCTCCTCCAGAACAAAAGACGCTCTCTTATCTTTTCCTACAATTTCAATGCCGCTCTCCTTAATCTGCTGATAACTGTATTTATTGCTTAAAACACCGGCTGCAAGATAACAGTATTCTTCCAGAAACATCTCCTCGTCCGTGTTTTCTTCCGGCATCCTGATATCCCGGAAAGCTATGTAGGGCATGAAATTATTGTCAAAATATATATTTTCCTCTTCAAAAGACAAGTCATAGTTTTGCCATGTTTGATAGAGTGTATGCCAGTTACATACAAACCGCCAGCAGTATTCCGCTTCTTCCGATTTGAGTTCGGTAAGCGGACGCATGCCCTCCAACGGGAAGCGCATCACAATATCTTCTTCCTCTTCTTCTATCTGCAGCGGCAGCAGCCCTGCCGTCTTTTTCGTCAAGTATTCATACTCAAAGATATCTTTTGCTTTCAGTTCTGATTTCTTTATCCTTTTTTCTAATATGTTCTCCTGTATCGCTGCATTTTCTTGTGTGTCCATTGCGCTTCTCCTTTTCTACTCGTATATCAACAGCTCTGCACCGGAATATATCATTGCCTGTTCATATGTCTGCTCCGTATCAATCTGTCTGCCAGTCTCTTTCTCTCTGACTGTTCGAATCTGCTCCGCATGCCGAAACAACAGAAGGTTGTCCTGCAATACTTGTAAAGTGTCTGTTATTTTCTGCGTATCTTCCATCTGAATATCATAGCTTCTAGCGCGTTGGGGCAGGGTAATCGTAATTGTTATCTTCATCGCTTTTATCCTCTCTCAACTTTCTCAGTTCTTCTCTGTAGTCATCCATTTGCTGCTCTGCTTTTTTCTTCATTTCACGAAGATTCTCCCGACACTCCTGAAAACAATTGTTTTCCACTAAAATCTGTCTTTGTAACAGTTCTTCGCCCCTTGCCAGTATCTGCTGTAATTTCTTATCCTGTGGATAGCGTTCGAATAACTCATCATTTAGTTCTTTGCTGCGTCTGTTCCGCCATAGAGCATCGTCTTCAAGCTGATCTAGCTGGCGTTCCGTTCTTGTGTATTGGTCATTGGCTTCTTCTAAAGTTTCCAGTTCTTTATGTAGTTGTAGTTCAAGCTCAGTTTGCATTGGGTGGTCTCCTTTTCATTCCGTTTCCATCTGGTAACAATATATATTCCCATCCTTATCTACCAGATAAAATTTATTTTCCTTATCGGTACTGATATTCACAATATTCTCAAAATCCAGTTTCCGCAAAGATAATTTTTTAGTAGTAAAATCATGTTTAACGTCTGTCCATGTATTTTGCGGGTTAGAAGCATTTCTCCCCCAATATTCCACATCTTTGATCTCTGCTGTGACATACTCACTTACAAGAACCTTCCCGTTTTCCAATAAAAACAGCGCGCCCTCTTCGCCCGGACTGATAGAGACAATCGCTGGAATTTCCATGCTGTCAGTTTCCACATCCAGCACACTTCCAATATCCACCTCTTCAAAAAAACCACTGTAATCCAAATCACGCAGTTCTACAGAAGCTCCCGCCCACTCATAGTCATGATATGTAATCCTATCGCTGTTCCAATACCAAAGACTTCCATCGATCTGATACACATACATTGTATAGGCATCAGCTCCCATCAAGGCAACATTGTCATTTTTCCCCATTTTATATAAATAAACAAAATAATAACTACCCTCTTCCCGTATATCAAATATCCTCTCGCTGTCTCCTGTACGAATCTCATTATGCCAATCAGATGCAGAAGGTTCTCCTTGGAAATTGGGAACAATAAAAAATTGCAGGTACTCTAAAAGATATTCCACCGATATAATTGAAAAAACCTGATTATCTTTACACTTAAAATAATGAAAATTTCCTGCTCCCACATAGATTTCTTCCACATGATCGGTCAGTTCCTGATATCCTTCCAGTAAACTCGGAATGTAATCTTCTATACTATCTTTATATCGTCCTAATCCCCATACAAACAGTTGCCCGTCATCATTAACTGCAAATGCCTGTCCATTTGCCACATCTATTTTAATAATATTGGATAACCCTTGAAGTTTCATCGGTTCAGGGAACACCACACTATCTTCTCCTCGCTTTTCCGGATCAATCAACCGTCCCCTGTTCATCCCCCATGCGTACACATCGCCTTCACTTGTCAGAGCATAAACAGAACCACATCCTGTATCCACTATTTGCACCACATCTTCCACTCCTGCGATTACCGCGGCATCCTCTTTCGTTTTCCCCTCTTCCCATTTCCAGACATTTCCATTCTCATCCAAGGCAATTATACTCGACATTCCATATGGTGAGATTATCGTTTTGATATCGCCCAACTCTATTTTTTCCTCTAATTCTACCTCTTCATGGATAATTACACTTTCAATACTACCCAACTTCGTATTCTCCTCTACTTCTGTCTTCTCAGAGATATTAGCAGGAAGTTCCTCAGTATAGGCAAAATCCTCACTTTCTTCTCTCACAAAATAAAACGTCACTCCACCAAGCAGAATTGCTATAATGACTATAAAAACAATGATTATCTTGTACTGTTTTTTCATTTTAAATATTCCTCCAAGATATATGCAACATGATTAGGATCCGGAAGCGCACCAAACTCTTCATCCCCGTATGGAATAATATTCTCATATACGGGAATTGTAAAAGTAAAATCGTGGTGCAAATCAAATATTTCCTTCCCTCTTTTGCACATATTAATTGCTTTAAGCTCGGCATCATTTACCAATGTAGCATACTGCTTCAAATTTTCCTCGTCTCCATTCATATATGACATATAATCCCAATCCAAAGCATATAGTGTATCCTGCCCCCTGTCGACATATGCTTGAAATAGTTCCTCACTACCACGCATGCACTCTTCTAACGAAAACCACCCTGCTTCATACGCATACTGAACTGCATCATCCTCACCACTATCTGCTCCTATATTAAAAATATTGTATACCCGCTTAATATTATCATTATCAACACTGGCATCAGCATTAGTATCATTATTGCCATTATAAATTTTTCCATATGGACCATTTTCTCCCAAATACACCGCCGCCATAAAAATAGGATTAACACAGGAATCGGCATTCTGAATCGCTTCAATAACAGCCGGATCTTTCCCTTGCAAGATTACCGAAACGACCTTATCTGAATAATCCTTTGGTAATTCCTGATCTGCCTTCAGAAATTGCATTGCATTTGTATAGTTACCCGTGCCAAGCTGAAGCATACTGTATGGATTCATGAAAAAAAATATTGCCTCAGGTTTCGCGACATGATACTTGTCATCTTTTTCACCTTTAAAATCATCAGCTAGACAATAATTAGGCTTATCGTCATAATCCCCACATTTCAATACAGAAGATATCTGAAATTCAGCAAATTCCTTATAATCTATCCCTGTTATCACCGCCTCAAACTTCCATTCCGGATATTCCTCATGCAAAATCTTAAGATATTTAATATACCCTTCCGGAAATCCCTGCTTTATCAAGTAACTTTCAAAATCATCTATTTCTTCCAATCCTTCTATAGCATTAAGCTCAGTCAGCCATCCCAAATCTCCATCAAACCCATTTCCATCCCTCACATTAACACCACCGTCACTAATCGCATTCTGTACAGTTGACAGTGTACTCATAGCCTCCTGAAACAGACCTGCCGTTGAATTATTTACCTCAATTAGGAATTTTAATTTTTTCTCCAACTCGGCAATCTGCTCTTTTAAGTTATCAATCATTTCTTGACAATTCTCTATTGCGTCATAAACATATCTTCCCCCAAAAAGAAATCCTAGAACCCGCAAATCCTTTAATCTTTTCTCATGCTCCCCACACTGAGCCTGTAAATTTTTTATCTGTGTTTCCAGTTCATCTTCATCCAGATACTCATCTCCAATACAACCAAGCAATGTATCAATATCTCCTATAATACTTTCCTGTACTGAAATCATACCCTCCGCAATTAGCCGATAACAAATGTCCATTTTATGCTTCGACCCTCTCCAAGACTCTGTATCTAAATCTTCATCGTCAACGTACCAATACACTCTTTCCCGTACATTTTTATAGCATTCAGTCATACTCTCTATATAGCTGCATAAAACTTTCATATTTGCTTTTATCTCGTACGGCTCCAATATCAGTTTCTTCATATTTCTTACTCCTTTCCTACCCGTTTTAGCTTATATCCGCTTATATCCTTACTATTCATATGCTCTGAAATATCAGTATCAAAATCTGTAAAAAATTCAGATAATTTCAAGATGCTATCTGTATCATCTGCAACCAATTGCTTAAACTCTGCATTACACGCAGATAGTTGCTCTTCCAAATTCTTTATATTATCTACAACTGATAATGTCGTTCTATTAATAGCGGTTTTTGTAATTATTCCTCCTGCCATTGCAGCTCCTAAAATAGCTCCGGCCCTAAGCTGTGCCGCCGCCTGACTACTCTTAAATGTCCCCGTATCGCTCATCTTCCATCTCTTCTCCTTTCGTTTCTTCTTTCTTTTTCTTTCTTGTATCCTCTATCCAGATAGTAATACACAGCACGCAGATACTCGCTGTGCCGCAATAAACCCACCACCGCAGATTACTGTCTTCTTTTTGGTTATAAACATCTTTGATATACTTCCCTGTATCTGTGGTCAAGACCAGACTTACCCATGTCTCATAGTCAAAATCCTGCTGTGGACTTAGCAGCACCAACGTTTCCATTTTTTCCATCGTTTCTTTCTGCTCCTGCTTTACATGGCGCTCCTGTTCTATAAATTCATCCCGGAAAACGAATACTCCGTTTACATCCATTAATGAGGATTTTGAAGCTGTTTTTTCCCTGACGGAATTTGCATCAAATATGACTTCCGAAGCATATGCCGTCATTGCTTTAAACAGCAGAAACACTACAATGCTGCACATTATTACTTTATATTTCTTATTCTTCATTTCTTTTCCTGTCCATTTTTGTGATAGTTCTTTTAAATGCTTCCGGCAGGCTGCATATCCGCACCCTGCCGTCAACTTTACATCTGTCCTGCCATACCGGCGTCTGTATCCTGGAAATTCGCAGAAATCTGATTCATCTGCGCAACCATATCATCAATCAACTGTACAGCTTCTTCCAGACTTGGGCGCAGCTCATTGTACTGGTCTACATATCTTCTTCCTGTGTCAGCCTGCCAGATATCCGGAAGTCCGTTTACGATATTGGTAATTTTGCTGATGCAGTCGTTCATGCTGTCTCCCTCTGACTGCAGTTTTGTAGCCTCCTGCGCTATCGCCTCATAATTGAGCATTAAAGTATCAGCCATTTTCTCCCTCCTTTCCGGTCTCTACTCAAGTTCGTAGGACTCATCTTTTTTATGAAAGTGGTATTTAATTGTAGTGGATACAATTATCACACAAATCACCAAACATATAAGTATACTGATATTCTGGAAATCCTCACGCTTCTTCATCTCAACATTCACGCTGTCACTTTCCACCCTGACCGAATCTGTCCGTATATTCGCTCCTTTTCCATCTGCTTCCGTATTGACTGCGCTTACAGGATTTACCATAAATTCATACGCCTGTACATATTCCAGACTGCCAAGCCGTGTATAAGGCAGAAGTCTTGAAAAATCATAGAGAATTTCCTGATTCTGCTCACTGTTGGCATCCTTCGTATCTTTTAATTCCTGAAGTCCTTCCTCCACCGCCTTATCGGAATCCTCTTTTGCCTGTACGATATTATCCTGTAACGTAAACAAATCTTCTCTGGTCGCTGTATAAACATCCGCTACATATTCCATCTGTTGGATATCAGTTTCGATAATCGCTTCCGATAGTTCGATTCCGTTTTCCGACATACTGTTCGTCAATGTCTGGATTTCATCATAGTTAATGTATTTTAGAGGGTCATATTCCATAATTGCCTCATTATAAGTCATCATCTGCTCCTGCTCTACCTCATACTGCGCCATGACTTCCGTCACGAATTCATTAACGCTCTCCTGTATTGGTCCAAGAACATTTTCGTCGATGCAGACACGTATATCACTGCTATCCATTTTCTCTATTTCGCCAATTTCCTTCTCTAATATTTCTGCTTTCACCAGCGGATCATCCAAATCCTGCCGATATTCCTCAATCAGGCTCGTTAAGAGAACGCTCTCATTATCTTCATCCTTAACAACCTCTCCCTCCTCGCTCAACAAATACCCGCTAAAAAAATAGTAATTATCATTTAATGTTTTTAAGATTTCTGTCTGCAATGCGCTTAACGGCTCTGATTCAACCGTCGCAGCGCATAAGCTCGTTTCATACATATCTGTACTGCTTGCCCGCAACTGCTGCATAACCCCGAATTCTTCCGTGTTCTCTTCTGATTCTGACTCTCCTTCTATTTTCCACTCTTCTTCTGATTCAAGCTCTTCTTCTATTTTCCACTCTTCTTCCGATTCAAGTTCTTCTTCTATTTCCATATCTTCACTTTTGTCTTCCGGACTTTCGAATTCATCTTCTTCATAACTATCACTCTGCAGTTCCTGAATCAGATTCTGTTGTATCTCCAGCGTATCCTCTATCTCCTGCATTTCTTCCACCGATACAATCACATAGCTACTGCTGTATTTCTCGAAAAGAACTTCTAACGCATCCAGCGTATTCCGGTATGCTTTCTCATGCTCGGTCTGATAAGCTTCCACCGCTCTGTCATACTCCGTCAGATAAGTATTAATATCCTTATAAATTGCTATCACATTTTCCTCTATTTCAGTCTCTTTCTCCTCCAGAGAGATGTTATAGTCCTCGAAAAGCGTATCCAATTCTTCCATTCCATCCTGATAAACAGAGTCACCATCCCCGTTTTGGCTGAAATTGCTGTTACTCATAATACTGCTCATGTTTCCCATCTCTTCCATTAACACAAATGCTTCTTCATTTATCCTAAAATGTTCTTCTTCGCTTTCCATCAGATATTCCGTATATTTCAAACCGACCTCTCCGGTAAGCTCTATATTTTTCGCCATATATTCCGACACATCCACCGGTTCAATGTTATTCTCTATCTCAGTAAATTCCGCTACAGGAACAAGAGCCACCAGGTCATTCGCCTGTATTGCATCAATGGTCTCTCTTTCCTCTATATCATTGTTCATAACCGTATCCGCCGCATCCTGTGCCGTGTGAAAATCATCCAGTACGGAATGCAGATACATATAACTGACACCGTCATTAATATCATCCATCAGTGCCAATACGTCATAAATAACTTCTTCTTTCACATCTTCTCTCAGGTTACTGTTAATGGCATAACTAATCTCTGAGCGCACCGGTGTATTGTTCAGGCTGACGATACTTTCTGAAAAAGTTGCCGGAATAATCAGATAGCCCGCATAAATACCGGTTGCATATCCCTGTCTGGCATCTTCCAATCCCGTAAAAGAAAAGTTTTCATCCAAATTTATAATAAGTTTTTCAGCATAGTTGACTTTTTCATCCTGCACCATAACTCCCTCGTCCAGATTTACAATAGCAACTCTGTCCGTAATCAGTTGATTCACCTCATTTATTCCGTTTCCGTAAACTCCATAATGCAATGCGTATTGCCGCATGGCAACGACTCCGATTGCAGAACCAAACAGGAACGTGCCTGCAATAATTGCTGTTTTTATTAATATTGATTTCATATTCTTTTGTTTCATGGATATTTATACTCCTTTTTACTGCGGGAAAATTAAATAAATTTTGCTTTATTCTACATTTTCCGACAAAAAAGACAACACAAAAGCCAAAATTATACATTGAAATGGACAATTTTGGCTTTTATCATTTGTTTTTCAATTTCCCCACTATCATCATGCATGCAAGAAATAAATGACTCACAGCAATGACAACACCGTATTCTCTTTGCAGAAAGTATAGGGCAATCCCTATCGTTGCTTCCAACAGCCATAAAATACGGCTTTTTCGTCTGTACCGCGCGGTCTCAGTTTCGTCAAGCGGCTTGTTTTGAGCCGGAACCGGCGCATATCTTATGACAAGATATCCTGAAATAAGATAAATAAACGGATAATATATTATCAAAAAACTATCCCTGATATTTTGATAAATCCAACACACACAGCATATCAATAGTGCAGAGACAATCGTACATCCTAAGTTCGTGTCGGCATGATATCCCCCGCAGAAAGAGCGCATGGGAATATAACTTATCAGAAACAATAATACAGGAATAGGAGCGGCGAATACCACTGCTATAAGAACTGCAAGCGAAATGTTAATCACCTGATTTAACAGAAGTTCATACGCATATTGGTAAACTGCACGCTCCTCATCTGATAAAATACCCGTTTTAATCTGCCAGTTTACAATCTTTCCGGATATTCTCGCCAGCATTAGAATTTCCTGTACTTTTTAGCTTCTTCCGGAACTTCAGGTTGATTATGAACCCAAGCACAGGTAGCATTAACAGAGCTAACCATCAACTCAAGCGCACAGCGGTTTGCTAAATTAATAAGACTGCCTTTTCTTTGTACCTTATTAGCTTCTTTCTTCATATGTATTCTCCTATTCATTTTTTATTTGATATCAGCCTGATACCATGTCTCATATATAGCATAAAAATCATTACAGCGGTCTCATATGTCAAAATTATACAGCAAAAAGGTCAAAATCTGCATTCAGTGCTAACCATTAGCGTTGTGACAAACCACTCTCCCTGTTCTTCCCATTCCAGCGTTCCGCCATACTTCTGTGCCAGCTCGCGGGATATTCCGATTCCCAGTCCATGATTTCCGGAATCTTTTTTTGTACTAAGCAGTTTTTCCCTGTCCGCATGAAGATTCTTCGTCCATGTATTTTCTATTTGAAAAACAAGAATATGTTTACTTCCCATAAACATCTTGATATTGATTTTCCGATTTCCTTTCTCACATTTCGCAGCAGCCTCTACCGCATTATCTAACAGATTTCCGAACATTGATATCTTGTCCACATCCTGTATAAAATCCAGATTCAACCCATTTTCTACAAAGATGTCAATCTCTATCCGCCCTTCTTTTGCATTGTCATAACATCTGGATAAGAGGGAATTTACAATCGGACTGCCTGTATACAACTTATTTGACGCTTCTTTTTTCAGATTATTTTCCCAGCCATCGACAATATCTACAATTGCTTGATTTTCCCCTGTCAATGCCAAACTCTTAAACTGGTAGAAATACCGGTGAACATCGTGCATATACTTCCGATACATATCATTCATTTTTACTACATTTTCAAAATTTTCTTTCTCCATATCTTTCTTTAATGAAAAAAGTTCCGCTATCTTTATCTGATTCATCATCTGTGTGAAATGCGCCAGAATAATAAAAATTACTGCATTGGAAAAATAGAGAAAAAAAGCGCCACAGCATAGCAGAATCTGTAGATATATTCCATTGGGGAAATCCATATAGATAAAAGTGAACAAAACCCAAACAGAGGAAAAGGGCATAACCAATAAATAGCCATCAAATCTTCCGTCTTTTCCTATTTCAATTTTTTTCATATATTTTCTCAGGTACAAGAGAAAGAAAAAAGAAAGTATATATTCCAGCATATAAAAGAGCGTTCCGTCAGCATAAGACAATATCATCTCCAGTTCAGGAAATGTCACCATAAGAAAACGATACAGCATCTCAAATGCCATCTCTCTTCCACATGCAAACACAATATAATAAATAGATGTATATATAAATGCTTTTCTCACGGTAATCTTAAACACCAGCATGGAAAAAGCAAAAAGTAAAATGGATACGCCTGCAAAATTCAACGATAGGATGCCCGGAAGATTAATAACATAATGAATGCAAACAGCCACAATAAGGCACACAAGCCACTGTTTTCTGCTGACACGCCTAGGAAACATGGCGCTCATAAACATATTCAGCATATAAATTTCCAATGCACACAAAAGGAAATTAATCATCGAAGAAATAATCTGATTCATCTTTTCTTCCTACTCTTATATTTTGATAGCAAAAACAGCCTCTTCAACTCGTTAAATTCAGGTGCTTTGCTGCGGGAAACCTTGAAAATAATATCCGGAACACCCTCCAACTCTATCTCTTCACTTTTACAGGACATGATATATTGAAAATTAATGACATAGCTGTTATGCGGATAGCCGAATCCGTATGGTTTTAGAATGTTGTATAAATTCACTAACCTATCATATATCCGGATATCATCCTCATTCTCCGCGCAAATTCGATGTCGTCTCTTGGCTGCCGGAGCAAGATGCACTTTTAGAAATTTTCTGTACTTTTCTATATAAACGATATCGTCCGGACGCAAAGTGATTTTTTTCCGTTCCATTTTAGCCTGTATCGCCGGAATTTGAATAACAGTTGCCATTTTTTCCAAGGAATCATCTATATATCTTCTTTTTTCTTCCTCCGGCATATTTTTCTTAATGAAACGATACGGCTGCACTTCAAAACTATGTATCGTAGGTTCCGCATATCCCGAACAAAAGACTAAAATTACGGCGTCATCCAGTTTCCTGATTTCTTCCGCTGCCCTCTCGCCATCCATATCTTCCATCTGAACATCCAGAAAAATAATGGAAAAATTGATTTTCTCCACAGCTATTAACAAATCTGCAGCAGAATCGTATTCATGGATTCTCAGCAAATGCCCAAATTCCTTATTCTCACAAATATCTTTTTTCAGAGATTCTCTGTCTCTTTTTTCATCATCACAAATTGCAACTTCGTACATATTCTGCCATCTCATTTCATTATTTTTCTATAATAATTTGCAAAACATTATACAATGAAAAAATGTATTTATCAACAAAATACGCAAAATGTGTATCGAAATGGACAAAATTCGACAGAAATGCTTGGAGAAGGGGAGGGAGACTGTATTTATGAGAACATTAAAAAAGGCCGTCTGTATTTTTTACAGACGACCTGATTATCATGGCAGATGAGCTAATTCAAGTGCTACTCTTTTATACGGTCAAGTTCTGTTAGATTAACAGCAGATGCAGAAAGGATAACTTTCAATTCAGTATAACGCACTTTCATAGATTTATATGCCTCTGAATCCTTATCTACTAAAAGCATATACCCTTGTAATCTTGAAAACTCTTCTACTGATAATTTCAGCATTTCACCTTCAATCATACAATCACCTGCTTTCTATATTGTGGCTTGTATTGTTATAATATAAGTGTATCACAATAGAAATACAAAGTCTATTCTCTTTATTCTGACCACCGTAAACGATATTCATCATAATGCGGCTCTGATATCGCTGCAATAACCCATCTGTCTCCCTCCCGTCTAAACAGGATTTCCCCTTCGCTGTCATCATATTGTAGCGTCTCATACATGGTCAGATTCAGGAATGTAACCGTCACTGTGCATTCCTCGTCGTTATAATCTTTTATCGTAACACGCCTTAAATCATTCGGGGCATACGCATCCATCGGGGGCATAAGGTCATACAATAAAACATAGTTCCCCTCCTCATCTTTAAAAGTGCTATATATTATACCACACATATCCATAAGGTAATCAAACACTTCCTCCGAAAACCATGTGGATACATATTCCTTTAACCGCTGTTCCTCCCCATACTCTCCCAGCGAATAGTATACCCCCTCGCCATGATTTTTTTCTTTCAGCTCATTTTCGTCTTTAGCTGTAAAAATATTATCCAGACTGTCAAAGGCGTCCCATATGATACATGCCGCCTGCCTCTGCAAGCAGCCCGATATTGTGCCGCTCTGTCTCCGTCAGGTTATTCTCATCAAAAACCTGTTTATAGGGTTCATACCAAGGTTTTGCATGAAAATATCCGTACAGCATGACATCATCAAATTTCTTTCCATGTCTGGCGTATATCTCCTGTATTGCCAAATACATTTCATATCGGGAAAGGGACTCTATCTCCTGTTCCACAATCTCCCTTACGCTGCTGTCCGGCAGAATGAATCCATTCTCATCGGGCTCTGCACTAATCTGTATTTTCTCTCCATTCTCGTCTGTCCCAAATTCCTGAATCATCCATTCCGTCATGTCCTCTGTCAGATATTCCGGGAAGTAATCCATCTCAGGCATATAGTAATATCTGAAATCGTTATACCACTGACTCATTCCCGTTATCAGCCAGTCTCCGGTTTCATTTTTTTCTATCCTTACCGTTCCCTCCTCTTCGATCCACCATCCTCTCTTCCATTTGTGTTCAAAAGTGACAGAAACGTCATAATATCCATCCCCCTGACCTACAATTTTCATATCGCCTTCAATATCCATATAAAAAATTGGATAACGGTCATAATAACGGTTACTATACTGGGAAAAGCACTTCCCGTCTTCTATTTCAATCCGGTATACAAAGAAAACATAATCCAAAATATCCGGAGCATAGTAGTTTGACAGATACGCCTTTACTTCTTCTTCGTTAGGCGGCTCTTCTGCAAAAAAAATTTTAGGTTTCTCCATAATCATCTGTATGGTTTGATCAGCTTTTCTTACAATCTGTTCTGCCTCAATTTCTGTTAAGGCCGCATTATCGATTTCAGGCTCTGCCTCTTGATTGCCTGTCTCCTCCTCCATACTGTAAACCTCCGCAGCATCCTGCGGCGTTTCCTCTGGTAAATCTTCATCCTGTGCAGAACATCCGACAAACAAAAATGCTGCCGCAAAGATTCCCAGTAGTTTTACTCTTTTTATATTACCTGTCACTTGCATCATCTGTCTCATTTTTTCGAAATCTTACCTCCCTGCTGCTTTTCTATCTACATCATAAACCATCAATGCATCATTTTTGCATCATATCTGTTACAAAAGTATTACATTTTAAATTTTTTTACTAAAAAAACAGGGAAATAACCTGAATACATGTTATTTCCCTGCTTTTCATACCCAATCATTTATTGTATTAACGTCCTGGTATCCAATACATAATAATTCCCATCACGATCCACAGCAGTAAAGTGGCTGTCTCCATCACTATTTAATTTGACGATGTTATCCCACTCCAAAGGAGCAAAGACTACTTTCTTTAATTCGAGTTCAACTGTACGGGTATATTCGGTCCGGTAGGGATTTGTACTGTCAATCCAGTATTCCACCTCTTCCTGGTCATATGCCTGGTAACTGCTCATAAAAACTTCCCCTGTTTCCATCAAAAACAGCACATTCTCATCACAGGCGCACATATCGACGATCCTACCCGTATCCCCTTCCGGCCTTCCCAGAATCTCATTGATATCTACTTCTACATAATCTCCGTTGACATCCAGCCATGGCCCTCTGGATCCGCTTGGTCTGTAGACCGCTTCCACACAATCATGATATTTTACCCTGTAGCTGTCCCAAAAGCGTAGCACCCCATCCTCTCCATACAGGAATACTGTATACTTGTCAGCCGCTATCTGCCCGATATCTGTCTCTCCCAATTCATACAGGTACAATGATGACGATCCTCCTCGGCCAAACACTATAAAATCAATTCCACCCAACAGCATCGTATTTGTCCTGCCGATACCCGGATAGATCCATGGAATGTAGCCATAAGATGAGTGCCAGCTTCTAAGCATATATACACTCCCATCCTCCCTGATAAAGTAATGGAAAAGATCAGCACCGGTAAATATCCGTTCTGTTCCTTTTACCAGATCGCTTTCCAGATGGTATTTATGATCTAACTCCTCATCCGAACTGTAAAAAAAGCGGTACCCTGTATCCCCCCATGTATAAAGGTTCCCTTCCTTATTGATCGCGAATGCCTGTTTATCTGTTGCATCTACCAAAACAAACTCATCGCCCGGAAACACACTGACCGCACGGTCCTCGTATATTTTCTGCCGCTCTTCTCCCCACTTTGGATTATTAGTATCAACATACTCGTTCTCGCCCCACATATACAGCGCTCCATCCTCCGTTAATGCATAGAATACTCTCCCAGCTCCCATGCTCATGATCTTCACCGCATTATGTATGCCTCCTACTATGACTGCATCTTCCCTTTCTTCGGAGACAGACCACTGCCGGACACTGCCATCCCCACACAGGGCAACATAGTACTTTTCTCCCCATATGATATCAATGATCTCAAATGATTCCGCCTGCGCATTCTGTGTATCAGGTTCCATTTGTGACTCCATCTGTGCAGGCTGGGATTCTTTACTATCTGACCAATCTTCTATCGTCTCCGTGGTATCTGTTTCTTCTGTCGCTTTACTACATCCCCATAAGATCAGTGCCAAAAACAACGTCCCTGAGAATAATAGCATAAATTTTTTATATATTTTAGATATATTGATTTTACTCACCCCATTTCAACACAAAAATTATTCAAGATATCCTTCCAGATCTTCTTTTGAATATTGCGGAAGATTATTATAGATGGGAATACTAAGTTGCAAGTTCTGATTAAGTATTTCATATGGAATATCAATCATTAAGTCATCTGCCTTTTTATCTGCGTCATTCACCAAAGCAGCATATTGGAGAGCACCTGTACCATCTGCATACCCTTTATAATGCCAGTCCATTGCATATAATGTATTCTGTCCCCTATCCAAATATTTTTTAAATGTGCCTTCACTTCCTTTCATACATTTATCCACATCATCCCAATTTTTTTCATACGCAAATTCCTTGGAAGCTTTCCGTCCTGTACCCCCACCCACATTAAACAAATTATATACTTTGGTTCCATTACATACTTCACCTGCCGGTCCATTTTCCTGCTTATAAATCGTCGCAAGCATAACAGCATTAACACAGCTCGACGAATTTATAAGTGCAGACTTTACATCCTCATCAATATTCGGTTTATCAATTAAAATCTGATTTGTTACGAGTTCTGCATAATCCTTAGGCAGTATCTGATCTGTCTTTAAAAACTGCAACACATAGTTTTCAGTTAATAACACTCTTCTCGGATGCATTAAATATCGCAATGCTGTTTCATCAACGTTACGATACTGTTCACTATCCTCGCCCGAATATTTATCTTTTCCACAATATAAAAGGTTATCGTTAATATCAGCACATTTCATATTATGTTCAAGTTGATACTGTACGAACTCCTCAAAATCAACATTCGTAAAAACCGGCTCAAACTCCCAATTAGGATATCTCGTACGCAACTCAACCAAATAATATATATATC
>CAMWMM010000015.1 GCA_947175285.1 uncultured Lachnospiraceae bacterium | reverse complement strand
GATAGATACAGGCGGTATTGAGCCGGAGAGTCATGATATTATTTTATCGCAGATGCGGGAACAGGCACAGATTGCGATTGATACGGCGGATGTGATTATCTTTATGGTGGATGTCAGACAGGGGCTTGTCGATACGGATGCGAAAGTAGCGGATATGCTGCGCCGTTCGGGGAAACCGATTGTACTGACAGTTAATAAAGTAGATGATTATCAGAAATTTATGGCGGATGTATATGAATTTTATAATCTGGGAATCGGAGAGCCGTTTCCGATTTCTTCCGTCAATAAACTCGGCCTTGGAGAGCTGTTAGATGAGGTTGCTTCTTACTTTGATAAGAATCTGGCAAAAGAAGAGGAGGAAGACGATAGAGTTAAAGTTGCTATCGTCGGAAAGCCTAATGTTGGAAAATCCTCTATTATCAATAAGCTGATTGGGGAAAACAGGGTTATTGTATCGGATATCGCAGGCACGACGCGGGATGCGGTCGATACGGAAGTGACTTACCACGGAAAAGAATATGTTTTTATCGATACGGCAGGACTGCGGCGTAAAAACAAGATTAAAGAAGAACTGGAACGCTATATGATTATCCGTACCGTTTCGGCAGTGGAACGCGCCGATATTGTTGTGCTTGTCATTGACGCGGCGGAGGGCGTTACGGAGCAGGATGCCAAGATAGCGGGAATTGCCCACGACAGGGGTAAGGCAACGATTATTGCGGTCAATAAGTGGGATATCATTGAAAAAAATGATAAGACGGTAAATCAGTTTACACAGAAAATCAGGCAGATACTTTCCTTTATGTCTTATGCGGAGATTACATTTATTTCCGCAGTAACAGGCCAGAGATTATTCAAACTATATGAACTGATTGACGCGGTATATGAAAATCATGCGATGCGCATTGCAACGGGCGTCATAAATGAAATCTTAACGGAAGCGGTAGCGTTGCAGCAGCCGCCTTCGGATAAAGGCAAAAGACTGCGCCTTTATTATATGACACAGGTCGGGGTAAAACCGCCTACGTTTGTTATTTTTGTAAACGATAAGGAACTGATGCACTTTTCCTACACAAGATATATTGAAAACCAGATTCGGGAAGCATTCGGATTCCGGGGAACACCGTTAAAATTCATCATAAGAGAAAGAAAGGACAATACGTAAAGTGGAACGAATTTTTTGTTTAGTAATCGGCTATGTTTTCGGGCTTTTCCAGACGGCATATATCTATGGGAAGCTGCACGGGATTGATATTAGAAATTATGGAAGCGGAAATGCGGGAACGACAAATACGATGCGTGTACTTGGCACAAAAGCAGGACTGCTCGTATTGTTTGGGGATATTATTAAGTGTATCTTAGCGATTGTCGTTACGGGTATTTTATTTGATAAATCTCATCCGGACATGGTTTATTTATTCAAGCTTTATGCGGCGGCGGGAGCCATTCTTGGACATAATTTCCCATTTTACCTGCATTTTAAGGGCGGTAAAGGAATTGCGGCAACGGCAGGGCTGATTCTTGCTTTTCATCCTTACTTTATCGTGATGGGTGTGGTTTTATTCTTCGGTACATTTTTTACGACACACTATGTATCGTTAGGTTCCCTGCTTGTGTATGCGGGTTTTCTGATTGAGATTATTGTGATGGGGCAGATGGGATTTTTCCACATGAGTCAGGCGCATTTGATTGAGCTTTACATTATTGCCGTACTATTGACGATAATGGCTTATTATAAGCATCGTGAGAATATAGCAAGACTGTTAAAAGGTGAGGAGCGGAAAACCTATTTGACACATAAAAAAGAGGAGCAAAAATAAGTATTTCAATTGTATTGAAATTAGTATTAGGGAAAGGGAATGGGTATTACTATGGCGGATATTGCGATTATCGGAGCAGGAAGCTGGGGAACGGCGTTAGCGCTTTTACTTCACCGGAACGGACATAAAGTGACTGTCTGGTCGATTGTGGAAACAGAGATTGAGATGCTTCGGACGGAGCACGAACATAAAGAGAAACTTCCCGGTGTGAAGCTGCCGGAAGATATGGAATTTACAACGGATTTAGAGGCGGCTGTAACGGGGAAAGATATTCTGGTGCTTGCCGTACCGTCGCCTTTTACAAGAGAAACCTCCAAGAATATGGCTGCCTATGTCAAAGAGGGGCAGATTATCGTCAATGTGGCAAAAGGAATCGAAGAGACAACACTGATGACGTTATCTCAGATTATTGAAGAGGAAATACCGCAGGCGGAAGTTGCCGTGTTATCCGGTCCGTCTCATGCGGAGGAAGTAGGAAAAAATATTCCGACAACTATCGTAGTAGGTGCCAGAAAAAAGAAAACCGCGGAATATTTACAGAATATCTTCATGAACGAAGTGTTCCGCGTCTATATCAGCCCGGATGTGCTTGGCATTGAGCTTGGCGCAGCGCTTAAAAATGTGGTGGCGCTTGCAGCAGGTATTGCGGACGGTCTTGGTTACGGAGACAATACGAAAGCGGCGTTGATTACCAGAGGAATTGCGGAAATTGCAAGACTTGGTACGGTGATGGGCGGCAAATGGGAGACGTTTGCCGGACTGACCGGAATGGGAGACTTGATTGTGACCTGTGCATCCATGCATTCCAGAAACAGACGCGCCGGGATTCTCATCGGAAAAGGCTATACGATGGAGGAAGCGATGGCGGAGGTCAAAATGGTCGTAGAGGGTGTTTATTCTGCCAAAGCGGCAATCGGACTTGCGAAAAAGTATAACGTGCAGATTCCGATCATTGAACAGGTCAACGAAGTGTTATTTGAAGGAAAGTCGGCGGCGGAAGCGGTAGGAAGTTTGATGCTTCGGGATAAGAAAATTGAGAACCCGCTCATTCCCTGGGAGGAAGAATAAGGTAAAAAAGTCTGCTATGCAGACTTTTTCACCTGAAAGAATGCCGAAAGAACGGCATTCTTTCCTTTATATCATTATATTTGCGCTACAATCTCCGCGGTTGTTTTAGGTCTGTTCATCGTATAGATATGAATACCTTCTACACCGTGCGCTTTCAAATCCTGAATCTGGCGGACAGCATAGTCAATGCCGGCTTTTCTCATATCTTCTTTGTCTTCCCCGTGTTTTGCAATCATATCCGAGAGTTCTTTCGGGATGGAAGAACCGGATAAGGTAACGCTTGTTCCTAACTGTTTTGCGCTCGTAATCGGCATGATGCCTGCACAGACCGGTACGGTAATGCCAACTTCCCGGACTTTCTCTATAAAACGGTAAAGGATATCGTTGTCAAAGCACATCTGCGTAATTAAAAATTCTACGCCCGCATCTACTTTTTCCTTTAAGTGTGATAAGTCGCTTTCAAAGTTCTCCGCTTCATAGTGCTTTTCGGGATAGCATGCTCCGGCAATCTTAAGTGAAGTATGAGCTTTCAGGTAGCGAATCATATCGGAAGCGTAAAAAAATTCTCTGCCGTTAAACTGCTCGTCTGTCATTGCCTGCGGTCTGTCTCCGCGAAGCGCCATTACATATCGAACACCTTCTTTTGTCAGTGCTTCACAGTTTTTCTTAAGGTCATCCTGCTTAAATCCAACACAGGTCATATGTGCAATTGCGTCAATATGTAACTGATTCTGGATATAGGATACAATTTCAATGGTTTTTCCGGCTCTGGAACCGCCTGCACCATAGGTACAGCTGATAAAGTCAGGATGCAGGGAGGCAAGAGTATCCAGTTTGCCGAAGATAGCCTGAAATTCTTCCTCTGTTTTCGGAGGGGACACCTCCAGAGAAAGGCTTGTTTTTGTTCCGTTTAGTAAGTCATTTATCATTTTGTTTTCCTTTCTGATACGTAATTAGTCCGTATATAAAATTCTTGCTTTTAAGCCTAAAATATCGTAACATAAATTTAGATATTTAGCAAGAAAAGCAGATTGCTGCGACAACATAACAGAAACAAATTAACCGGAAAGGGAAATCAGAATATGAGTGAACAGAAAAAAGCATTTACAAGTACCTCGCAATATGTAGCCTCCAAAGAACTGCTTGCCAGCGTCAACATTGCAGTCGCGCTGCAAAAGCCGTTATTAATAAAAGGAGAGCCGGGAACCGGTAAGACCATGCTTGCACAGGCGGTTGCGGATTCGCTTGGGAAAAAACTTGTCATCTGGAACATCAAGTCTACGACGAAAGCGCAGGACGGTCTGTATATGTACGATACGATACAGAGACTTTATGACGGACAGTTCGGGGAAGAAGGCGTAGATGATATTGCCAGATATATTAAACTAGGGAAACTGGGAGAAGCGTTCGACGCGGATGAGCAGGTTGTTTTATTGATTGATGAAATTGATAAGGCGGATTTGGAGTTTCCCAACGATTTATTGTGGGAGTTAGACCAGATGGAATTTTATATCCACGAGACAAAACGTACCGTGAAAGCAAAACACAGACCGATTGTAATTATTACGTCCAATGCGGAAAAAGAACTGCCGGATGCCTTCTTAAGAAGATGTATTTTCCACTATATTGATTTCCCGAATGCGGAGTTAATGGAGGAAATCGTTAAAACGCATTATCCGGATGTGGAGGAGAAGCTGTTAAAGGACGCAATGGAGGTATTTTACTGGATACGTTCTATCAAAGATATCCGTAAGAAACCAAGTACATCGGAACTGATTGACTGGATTAACGCATTGCAGATCGGCGGTATTCCGACGGACAGATTGAGGGAGGAACTGCCGTTTATCGGTGTTGTTGTAAAAAAAGATGAAGATTTGGAAACATTACAGCATAGAACAGACTAACCTTCGATACTGGTTAAGGGAAAGGCAGCTTATATGTTCGGTAAATTTTTCTATACGTTAAAAGCAAAGGGACTTCATGTTACCTTAACGGAGTGGCTGACATTGCAGGAAGCGCTTTCTAAAGGATTGTGCAACAGCAGTTTGACGGATTTTTATTATACTGCAAGAATGATTCTTGTGAAGTCAGAGACGGAATTTGATAAATTTGACATGGCATTCGACGAAGTGTTTAAAGGCATTCAGTCGGAAAATGAAATTAGCAAAAATATGCTGCGATGGCTGGATAAGTCGGATTTTATAGACGAGCAGCATGAGGAAATGCGTCATGTCATGAATGATGAACAGGTGGTTATCGATAAAGAGGATGTGGAGCAGAAATTTAAAGACCGTTTAAGGGATCAGGATTCCGAGCATAACGGCGGCAGTTTCTGGATTGGCACGATGGGAAAAACCTCGTTCGGAAACACGGGCGGCAATATGGGCGGTATCAGAGTCGGCGGCTCTACCGGATATCAGTCCGCGTTTCAAGTCATTGGCGCCAGAAAATACCGCGATTTCAGGGATGACAGGATTCTGGACAACAGACAGTTCCAGATGGCTCTCAGAAAACTCAGACAGTTTTCTTCCAAGCTGGACATTCCGAAGACGGAACTGGATATCGATGGTACGATTGATAAGACCTGTAACAATGGCGGATGTTTACAGATTGTGATGGAGCGTCCGAGGAAAAACGCGGTCAAACTGTTACTGTTAATGGATTCCGGCGGCACGATGATTCCCTACAGCAATTTGTTAAACGAACTGTTTCAATCGGTGCACAAATCGAATCATTATAAAGATGTAAAGACATATTATTTTCATAACTGTATTTATTCCAAGCTGTATAAGACGCCGGAATGCGAAAACGGAGATTGGATTGATACGGAATGGATGTTCCGGAATCTGGACAGCGACTATAAGGTGATTATTGTCGGAGATGCGGCAATGGCGCCGGAGGAACTCTATTCTACGACCGGAAACTACAGAGGACCAAACGGCGGGCTTTCCGGTATGGAATGGCTGCAGCTCATGAAAAAGCATTATAAGAAAATCGTCTGGCTGAATCCCAAAATGGCTCCCGGCCATGCGCCTTGGCGTGAGGCGGAAACCGCGATTAAAGGGATGTTCCCGATGTATAAGCTGACGGTAAACGGCTTGAATCAGGCGATGGTGCGGCTGATGACGAATAAGGCGTAGGGATAATCGATTTATAGAAACGGAAAGTAAGATGAATAAGCAAGGGAAAATTAACAAGATGGAATCATTGAAAAATATAGGGTTAAATAGTGATATTATAGAAAAAATAAAAGCAGAAGCACCTGATATGATTAGAAAATTTATGGAAAAAGATTTGGTGAAAATGCTTCTTTATGGCTCCTGTGCAAGAGGGGATTTTAAAGAATGTTCGGATGTGGATATAGCGCTTCTTGCAAAAGGGAATCGGACAGATGCATGGAAATACAATGATAAAATTGATGAAGTTGCAACAGAACTTGCATTGAAGTATTTTGCTGTAGTAAATTTTGTTCTCCTTCCTTATGATGAGTTTGAAGAAAAGAAAGACTGGTATGGTTATTTTAAAAATATCGAAAAGGAAGGGATTGCGTTATATGGATGAAAGCCATTATGAATCTTTGGTTTCTGTACGATTTGACAGGGCGAAAGAGTTATATTCTGAAGCAAAAGAACTGGTAAAATTGGATTGCTATAAATCTGCGAATAATCGGGCTTTTTATGCGATTGAAAAATGTATAAAAGCACTTTTGGCGACGCGGCAAATGGATGTGGAGACACATAATGGAGCAGTATCACAGTTTAACCTTCTTTTTATACATCAGGAGAATACTGCGTTCACAAAAGCTGATTATCAGAAAATTGCAAAGGCTGACCGGATAAGAAATGCTTCTGATTATGATGACTTTTATATTGTGAATAAAGAGGAAACGAAAGAACTTCTTGAATTTGTGAAAGATTTTCTTGAAAAAGCAGAAGAATATATTACTAGGGAATTTTTTGGAGAAGCATAGAATTATGACAGATTTTCCTGAATTTATGAAAAATGAAAAAAATAGGATTGATAGAAGCCAGCAGAATACGGAAGATATTGAAGGTTATTATTTTGAAGGAAAAGACGGGAGTCAAATTGCGTATTGGACATATTTTGCAGACAGAAAATCAAAAGAGAATGTTCATGAATTTGATGAGTATATTGTTTGCGTTGCAGGTGAATATATTGAAATATTTGATGGTATTGAGCATACGTTGCATCAGGGAGATGAACTTTTAGTTCCTAAGGGTACGCCGCATTACGGATATGTAAAAGCCGGAACCAGAACGATACATTGTTTTGGCGGAAAGAGGATAGTTTAACAACTTCTGGTTTGTAAGGAGTTTAAATAGATAATGGCTGTACCAACGTTTGATAGAGTGGAAAAGAAAATATTAGTATGGGAGCCATGGTTTTTCATGGCTTTCGGTTTGTTTCATCTGCATAGAATATGGGGCTTAATAGACCGAAATTCTTATGCCGGGTTTTGGATTGGTATATTGGAAAATAAGGGCTTATTCTTTTTTATATTGATGGGGATATTGGCGATGCTTTGCATATTAGGAGTGGCTACCTTTATCCAAAACCGGCATAACAACTACTGGTGGCGATGGATATACCTATTCGGTGGTGTCTATGTGTTATTTGATTTATTTGCTATTGCAGTTGGATTAGAATTTTGGAATAGACTTTTGCTATGGATGTTTGATGTGAATTCAATATATTGGAATGCTGTATGGTTATTCTTTGTATTGCTCGGTGGTTTTGTGTTTGTATTAGGGATAAAGTTATTGATGCAAAGAAATATATCGTATTCTTGATAATAATGGTATGAATAGGAGTATTTTAAGATGCTTGCAAAAAACAACGTATGCCACGCTCCGCGAGATATCCTTATGTCTAATAAAAGTGGTTGGTCTTTGATTGAATATTTAATTTTAGTGAAGATGATATTGGAAAATATCATGACGTGACAGGAGCATATGCTATTCTTAGGGTGGGGGATAAGTATGTTATTGGATATAATAGAGCGAATCGGTGAGGTATCATTATGAAAGAGAAAGATGAAAATCTATTGACTTTTGGCATTTTTAATGCAATTTCTGTGATTCCGGTTCTTTGTCTCGATATTCTGGTTACGTTTGTAATGTATGTGCTTATGGGTATGAAAATGAATGTTTGGACTGATATCTTCCTGTTTTTAATCATTGTTCTTTCACCCATTTCCTGCATCATAGGAATCGTTCAGGGTATACGCAACAGGAAAAATTCAAGGATATGTGCGCCGGCCTGTATCATACTTTCGATTATTGGGATTTTACTGTTTGTAGTAGTTCTGAGATTTTTCTGGTGGAGGATATCTGTATCTTAATGAATAAAATATGTAAAATGTTTAAAATTCGTTCAAAATAGATTGACAAATAGTTATATTTCTTTTATGATTAATCCATCAGGAAATTCTAAATAGTGTGCATTTCGCACATTCGGACAGTTTCTGTCAGATTTCTAAAACATTAATTGAATATGGCAGGAACTGAGACAGCTTATAAGCAAAACAAGAAGCTGTAGTTGTATGTAGTGTCCTGCCTGACTATGGGAGGATATGATATGCAGCGAAGAAAAAAGACAAAGAAACGAAAAGTGCATCGTCAGGTAAAAGACAGGCTCTTCCGGTTTTTGTTTGAGAAAGACAAGGAAGCACTATTGCAGCTTTATAATGCACTGAATGGAACGTATTATCAGGATGCATCAGAGTTACAAGTAGTAACGATTGAGAGCGCAGTCTATGTTGTGATGAAGAACGACCTTGCATTTGTGATTGCAGGAACATTGAATTTATATGAGCATCAAAGTACATACAATCCAAATATGCCGGTTCACTTTTTAATTTACCTTGCGGAAGAATATCAGGAGTTGATAGAGCAGGCAGAAGAAAGCTTATATGGCGCAAAGCAGATTTCACTGCCAACCCCACAATGTATTGTGTTCTATAACGGAGAAAAGGAAGCGCCGGAAGAACAGATATTAAAATTGTCGGATGCTTTTGAAAATAAAGAAAAAGAATTTGATGTAGAATTAAAAGTTCGGATGCTTAATATCAATTATGGGCATAACAGACAATTGATGGAGAAATGCAGTGCCCTGGAAGAATATGCAGAATTTGTAAGTCTTACAAGACGCTATATCGCAGAAGGAAAAACGATGCAGGATGCGTTAAATACAGCAATAAAATACTGTATAGGTCATGGTATTTTAGCCGATTTCCTGAAAAAATATCGAGCGGAGGTATTGGGGATGATATTGGAAGAGTTTGATGTGGATAAGTATGAGAGGTCGCTTAAAAACGAAGGAATAGAGATTGGGATAGAACGCAGCAATAAACTAAGCAGTCTATTACTGGAGCAGAATCGCATCACTGACTTAAAACGTGCTGTTCAGGATACAAAGTATCAGGAAGAATTGTTTCGGGAGTTTGACTTGTGAAAAATTAAGATTTTAGATATCAGTGTAAAACGCAAAATTTCATCTTGACAAACCAATCAATATCAGATAAGATACAAACAATATAATAAAAGGCGTTGATAGGAACAAGTAGTAAATGACGGAACGGACAGAAAGCAGCCGGCTGATGAGAGGCGCACGGAAAGTCTTTTATGAATACATCCTAGAGCTTCATGACAGAATATGAGAAATGCATTTGTACAAGGCATATACTTATTAGTAGGTCATGACGGAGGAATGCACGTTACAGCAGGAGAGTATCATCGTATAGCGATTGTACTTAGTGAGGTAGACAGCGCGAGCTGTTTATGAAGTTAGGTGGTAACACGGGTTTTAACCTCGTCCTTTCATAGGACGGGGTTTTTTTAATGCACAGGGGCGTGCAAGGAGTTTTGCAGCTAAAGCTGCGCACGCCCCGCGCGGCGAGTAGTGGAGAAAAACATTCCTCTACTCGATTGCACAGGGAATGGAAAGGAGTAAGAAAAATGAAAATTTACGAAGAATTACAGGCAAGAGGATTACTTGCCCAACTGACGGATGAAGCGGAAATCCGCGACTTGATTAATGAGGGAAAGGCGACATTTTATATCGGGTTTGACCCGACCGCAGACAGTCTCCATGTAGGACATTTTATGGCGTTATGCCTGATGAAGCGTTTACAGGAAGCAGGAAATAAACCGATTGCATTAATCGGAGGCGGTACGGGCATGATTGGCGACCCTTCGGGCAGAAGCGACCTTCGTACGATGATGACGAAAGAAACGATAGAGCATAACTGCGAATGTTTTAAAAAGCAGATGAGCCGTTTTATTGATTTTTCCGAGGGAAAAGCGCTTATGGTGAACAATGCGGACTGGCTGGCGGATTTGAATTATATTGAATTTATCCGTGATATCGGCGTACATTTCAGTGTTAACCGCATGCTGACAGCGGAGTGCTATAAGCAGAGGATGGAAAAGGGATTAAGTTTTCTGGAATTTAACTACATGATTATGCAAAGTTATGATTTCCTGGAATTATATCAAAGATATGGCTGCAACATGCAGTTTGGCGGTGACGACCAGTGGAGCAATATGCTTGGCGGTACGGAGTTAATTCGCCGGAAATTAGGTAAGGATGCTTACGCCATGACGATTACGCTACTTTTAAACTCCGAGGGAAATAAGATGGGTAAGACACAAAAAGGAGCGGTATGGCTTGACCCGAACAAGACGTCTCCGTTTGAATTTTACCAGTATTGGCGTAATGTGGCGGATGCCGATGTGCTGAAATGTTTAAGAATGCTGACATTTTTACCGCTTGAGCAGATTGATGAAATGGATAAGTGGGAGGGCAGCCAGTTAAATCAGGCAAAGGAAATCCTTGCGTATGAGCTGACAAATCTGGTACATGGAACAGAAGAGGCGGAAAAAGCAAAAGAAGCGGCAAAAGCCCTTTTTGCAGGCGGCGGAAGTTCTGAAAATATGCCGGTAGCGAAACTGGACGACGATAAGTTTATGGACGGAAGTATTGATATCCTTGGCATTCTGGTTGCCTCAGGTCTTGCCGCATCCCGTTCCGAAGCGCGCCGCGCCGTAGAACAGGGTGGTGTTACGGTCAAAGGCGAAAAAGTAAGCGATGTGAAGAAAACCTACAGCAAAGATGAAATCGCAAGTGAAGAGTTCATTGTGAAAAAAGGCAAAAAGAGCTTTAAGAAGATTACAGTAGAATAACAGACAGGCGGAAAAAGGAGAGAAAACATGGGAAAAAAAGAAAGAACACTGATGTCGTACACACCGGAAATCAAAGTCATGGACTGTACGTTAAGAGACGGCGGTCTGGTAAATGATTTCTTCTTTACGGATGAGTTTGTAAAAGATTTATATCAGGCAAACATCAAAGCGGGCGTAGACTATATGGAATTTGGTTATAAAGCGTCCAAGGAGATGTTTGATGTTAAAAAATTCGGAAAATGGAAGTTCTGTGACGATAAAGATATCCGTGCCGTTGTCGGTGATAATAAGACGGACATGAAAATATCCATTATGGCGGATGTGGGACGTTGCGATTTTAAGAAAGATATTATAAATAAAAAGGACAGCCCGGTTGACCTTGTCAGAGTTGCGACTTATATCAATACAATTCCTGCCGCAGTGGAAATGATAGAAGATTGTACGAAAAAAGGATATGAAACAACGGTTAATATCATGGCAATCTCGAAATCCAATGAAGTGGATATCGACGCGGCTTTGGAACTGTTATGCCAGAGCAGCGTAGGATGTATTTACCTTGTGGACAGCTACGGTTCTTTATATCCCGAACAGGTCAGCAGACTTTCGGATAAGTATCTGGAAATTGCAGATAAATACAATAAAAAAGTAGGTATTCATGCACATAATAACCAGCAGCTTGCTTTTGCCAATACAATAGAGGCACTGCGGCGCGGTGTCAGCTACTTAGACGCTACCGTAAGCAGTCTCGGAAGAGGATGCGGCAACTGTCCGAGCGAACTGTTGCTGGGCTTTTTGAAAAATCCGAAATACAGAATTAACCCGCTTTTACAGTTTATTGAGAAACACATTGTACCGATGAAAGAATCAGGAGTTGTATGGGGATATGATGTGCCGTATCTTTTGACAGGTATTTTGAACCAGCATCCGAAGACGGCAATCCAGTTCATGAAAGAAGAACGGAAAGATTATCACGATTTCTATCTGGAACTTTTAGACAATTTCTAAAAATATAGATACAAATACAGGAGGCATATCCCATATTTACGGGAAGCCTCCTGTTATTATAGTGTGAAAAATAAATTTTTCACACGCGAATTTGTGCCCGTGGCCCAAATGTCGCAGGATGTATGGTAATTCAAAACCGGTAGATTTTTTGCAGATTTTCCACTCTTGCCCCCATATTGACAAGCAGTGCATCCAGTATGGTGATAGCAGCCATGCATTCCACGACGACGACTGCTCTTGGAACAACGACAGGGTCGTGTCTGCCTTTGATGGCGATTTCGATATTTTCGCCCTGTTTATTAACAGTCTGTTGTGTTTGAAAAATAGACGGAGTTGGTTTCACATGAGCGCGTAAGATAATCGCAGAACCGTCGCTGATGCCTCCCAATATGCCACCGGCGTGGTTTGTAACTTTGATGACCTGCTTATCCTGCATCGTGAAAGAGTCGTTGTTTTCCGAGCCTTTGCGTGTGGATACGAGAGTACCGTCACCGATTTCCACAGCCTTGACTGCGCCGATTGACATTATGGCTTTTGCAAGGTCAGCGTCCAGCTTATCAAAGACTGGTTCGCCGATACCGGCAGGGCAGCCTGTTATCTTACATTCGATGACGCCGCCGGCAGAATCATAATCTTTCATGCATTGTTCAAGATAGGCTTCGGCTTTTTTGGAAGCTTCATAGTCGGGCATACAGGTCGGTGTTTCCAAAATAGCCTGGGCGTCGAAAGCATTCTCATCAATGGTGACAGGTCCGATAGAACGGGTATAAGCTGTCAGCCGGATGCCGAGCGTATCTAACAGTTTGGAAGCAATCGCGCCTGCTGCAACACGTCCGATTGTTTCTCTTGCAGAGGAACGTCCGCCGCCGCGATAGTCACGGAAACCGTACTTTTGTTCAAAGGTGTAATCCGCGTGGCCGGGGCGGTAATAGTTTGCAATTTCACTATAGTCGGAGGAACGTTGTGAAGTGTTGCGTATCATAAGTGATAGGGGCGTACCGGTTGTCTTTCCCTCAAAAATGCCGGACAGGATTTCTACCTTGTCATCCTCTTTTCTGGGGGTGGAAATTTTTGTTTTGCCGGGTTTGCGCCGGTCTAAAAAAATCTGTATATCGTTTTCGGATAAGGGGAGTCCGGCGGGGCAGCCGTCAATCACGACGCCAAGCGCTTCTCCATGAGATTCTCCCCATGTTGTAATTTGAAAAAGTCTGCCAAAAGAGGAACCAGCCATAATATAATCTCGCTTTCTTATGTTTTTGTCAGTATAGCATAATTTTCAAAATATGGAAAGAGTTGGTTAATTTGTACAAATTTTCGCAAAATTTCCTAAAATTTTTTTTGATTTACATAATAAAAATGATTTACAAATCAAAAATATATGTTATGATATAGATTAGGTACTTATACATTACATAGTGGATGTGGAAAAATGAAAATAACTTTTCGGGAAAAAGCCATGCAAAGGTGCATGGATATCGCAAAGAAAAATAAATTATTAAAGCTTCCCTGCCTGCTTATGCTGGCGGTGGTACTGATGGTATACAACATAGGCAGTTATTTTGCGTCAAATGGAAAACGCTATGTGAGTATTGCATTTACGCTGCTGTTTTTTATGTCAAGCTGTAGTTTTTCCTTTGCAGTGTTTGAGGGACAGGCGGGTTTTGTCAATACGCAGGCAGCCTATATTGATGTGGTTGTAGAGGATTCTGATGTTGCGCTTGCCGATGAAATAGAAATAATCCCTGATGAGAGTATATTATTGGAAGAAGAGGAAGCGATTAAGGAATATGATGATTCGGATGATATAGGAAGCATGGATTCCTTTACATTGGATGATATTCTGGAAGTGACGGAAAATTATACGCTGGAAAATGAAACTGTGGAAGATACGGAAGAAGAAGTCGTATTTGACAGCAGTGACTGGCGGCTTTTGTTAGTCAATAAGCAGCATCCGATACCAGATGATTACAGTTTTAATCTGGGCGCCATTAAAGGAAGCATGCAGTGTGATGAGCGGATTATCGCGGATCTTTTGCTGATGCTTCAGGCGGCGAAAACAGACGGAATCAATCTTGCCATCTGTTCTCCTTATAGAAATCTGGACAGACAGGAAATGCTTTTTGAGAAAAAACTCAAATTGTATATGGGACAGGGATATTCTTATATGGAAGCCTATAAAACAGCTTCCCGGACAGTTACCATACCGGGAGCAAGTGAGCATCAGATTGGATTGGCAATCGACATTTTTTCGGACACCTATACGTCACTGGACGAGGGATTCGGAGAGACGGAGGCAGGTAAGTGGCTTGCGCAGCATAGCTGTGAGTATGGTTTTATTATCAGATATCCGGAAGGAAAAGAATACATTACGAGTATTGAATATGAACCATGGCATTTCCGCTATGTAGGAAAAGAAGCAGCTACTATTATGACGCAGGAAGATATCTGTCTGGAGGAATTTTGGGATAAGTATCTGTAAAAAGATACGTGACGGCAGGAGACAGAAGTTCATGTATAGAGTAATCAAACAAGAGGGCAGAGCGAAACGCGGCGAACTGCAGACTGTGCATGGTGTGATACAGACTCCGGTTTTTATGAACGTAGGAACGGTGGCGGCTATTAAAGGCGCCGTATCGACGCAGGATTTGGAAGAGATAAGCACGCAGGTGGAATTGTCAAACACATATCATCTGCATGTCAGACCGGGAGATTTAGTTGTAAAACAGCTTGGCGGTCTGCATAAATTTATGCTCTGGGATAAACCGATTTTAACGGATTCCGGGGGATTTCAGGTTTTTTCTCTGGCAAGTCTTAGGAAAATTAAAGAAGAGGGCGTTTATTTTCATTCACATATTGACGGCAGAAAAATTTTTATGGGACCGGAGGAGAGTATGCAGATACAGTCGAATCTCGGTTCGACAATCGCTATGGCGTTTGACGAATGCCCGTCAAGTGTGGCGGACAGAAAGTACGTAAAAAATTCGGTAGAGCGTACGACAAGATGGCTGGAACGCTGTAAGAAAGAGATGGCACGGTTAAATTCCCTTGAAGATACGATAAATCCGAAACAGTTATTGTTCGGCATCAATCAGGGAGCCATTTTTGATGATATCAGAATCGACCATGCCAAGAGGATTGCAGAATTGAATCTGGACGGTTATGCGCTGGGAGGTCTTGCCGTAGGTGAAACGCATGAGCAGATGTATCATGTTCTGGAAGAAACCGTACCGTATCTGCCTGTGGATAAGCCTGTTTATCTGATGGGGGTCGGTACACCGGCGAATATTTTGGAAGCGGTAGAGCGGGGGGTTGATTTTTTTGACTGTGTTTATCCGACCAGAAACGGAAGGCATGGACACCTTTATACAAATCATGGTAAAATCAATTTGTTCAACGCACAGTATGAGTTGGACAAGCGTCCGATAGAAGAAGGATGCGGCTGTCCGGTCTGCAGGAGAGGATATTCAAGGGCATATATCAGACATTTGCTAAAGGCAAAAGAAATGCTAGGGATGCGTTTTTGTGTATTGCATAATCTGTATTTTTATAATACGATGATGACAGAAATCAGGAATGCACTGGATGCAGGCGAGTTTGCGGCTTATAAGAAAAAGAAGCTGGAAAATCTATAAATGGCTTGTTATAATGATATGGTAAAGAAAGGAGTAAAATATTATGGGAATGTTATTAACTGAGGAAGCATCGGCAACGGGCGGTGGTATTTTAATGATTATATACATGGTAGTCATCTTTGGCGCTATGTGGTTTATCATGATTCGTCCGCAGAAGAGAGAGCAGAAAAGAGTAGCTGCGATGCTTGCGGATTTATCGGTCGGTGATTCTGTACTGACAAACAGTGGTTTTTACGGCGTTATCATTGATATTACGGATGATACTGTCATTATAGAATTCGGTAATAATAAAAACTGCCGTATTCCGATGCAGAAAGCAGCAATAGCCCAGGTAGAAAAGGCAGACGCGGAATAAAGAAATAAGATGCATTTCGGTGCATCTTATTTAGCATATGGAGGTATAAAATAATGGAATTACATATTACATGTATCCCGGGAGACGGGATTGGACCTGAAATTGTAGCGGAAGCAAAGAAAGTATTGGATGCAGTGGCAAAAAAATACGGTCACACGATGCAGTATACGGATATATTAATGGGCGGCGCTTCTATTGACGTACATGGCGTACCGCTTACGGACGAAGCAATAGAGACGGCAAAGAGTGCGGATGCGGTGCTGATGGGTTCTATCGGCGGCGATACGACAACTTCTCCTTGGTATAAACTTCCTCCGAATTTAAGACCGGAGGCAGGACTTTTAGGAATTCGGAAAGCACTGAATTTATTTGCGAATTTAAGACCTGCAGTACTGTATGAAGAACTTGCAGGGGCATGTCCGCTGAAAGAGGAAATTTCCGAAAAAGGCTTTGATATGCTGATTATGAGAGAACTGACAGGCGGTCTTTATTTCGTAGAACGCAAAACAGTCGAGGAAAACGGCATTCGCAAAGCAATCGATACATTGACTTATGACGAAACGGAAATCCGCAGGATTGCTATTAAAGGCTTTGAAATTGCAATGAAAAGAAAGAAAAAAGTAACCAGTGTGGATAAGGCAAATGTTCTGGATTCCTCCAGACTTTGGAGAGCAGTGGTAGAGGAAGTGGCAAAAGACTATCCGGAGGTTACGTTAGAACATATGCTTGTTGACAACTGTGCGATGCAGTTAGTCAAAGACCCTGCGCAGTTTGATGTGATTCTGACAGAGAATATGTTTGGGGATATTTTATCTGACGAGGCAAGTATGGTGACGGGGTCAATCGGGATGTTAGCATCTGCTTCTTTAAATGACTCCAAATTCGGTCTTTATGAGCCAAGCCATGGTTCTGCACCCGATATTGCAGGAAAGGATATTGCCAATCCGATTGCGACGGTTCTTTCCGCATCTATGATGCTGCGTTACAGTTTTGATTTGGATAAGGAAGCAGATGCCATTGACAATGCTGTGAAAAAGGTATTGCAGGAAGGCTACCGGACCGGGGATATTATGTCTGAAGGATGCAAGCAGGTAGGATGCAGACAGATGGGAGACTTGTTGTGCCAGCATATATAAAGTGGGGAAAAAAACATATTGAATCTGTGCTTTTCCTGCTTCTGCTTTTGGTTATGTCAGTGTACTACGGCTGGAGGCTTTTTGCCTTGACGCCGTGGTACGATGAGCTTTATACATATTATTATTTTATCAGCCGGGGGCCTGTCTATGCGGCAATTCACTGGCCGCTTCCGAACAATCATGTAGGCTATTCCGTTCTTTCCGCCATTTTTGATTTATTTGGCAATGCAGCGATAGGGTTAAGAGGCATATCATGGATATGCAGTCTGATTAGCCTGTGGCTGCTGTTTATCATAAGCAGGAAATGCTTTCCGAAAGGATATGCGCTTGTTCCGCCGCTTCTTTATGTCTCTATGGAACTTGTCAACCAGCTTGCGGTACAGGGCAGGGGATATGCGCTTGCATCCTGTTTGTATTTGACGGCGCTTTATGAGCTGCTGCAGATAGTGAAGTTTAAGAAGAATGAGAAAAGGCATTATATTGTGCTTGCCTGTGCTTTTATCTGGGCAATTTATACGCTGCCGAGCAGTGTTTATTTTGTTGTACCGCTTTGTGTGATTGGCGGAGGATGGCTTTTGCTGGAAAAGCGGACTAAAGAATTTTGGCGGCTTTTTGTTACTGCGCTTATCAGTGCGGTATGTGTGACAGGTTTATATGCGGTCATATGGCTGGCAATCGGTTCGAATCTGCTTTCAAAGATGCCGGAGCGGGAGTTTTACGGTCAGAGCCATGTTTCGATTATTCTGCATGCCCCGTTTGCTTCGCTGCGGACAGGCATTCAATATATGCTGGACACTCCATATATACAGAGTGTGCCGAGAGAAGGTTATCTGTCCCGTTTCGGCATATGGATAAAAGCACTGTTTGAATATTATTATTCCGGAATGTCAATTATTTTGCTTATTGTTACAGGAATCGCCCTGTTGGGGGTATTAATTGTTTTATTCCGGAAGCCGGCAGGATTTTTGGAATGGTATCTTTTGCTGTCATTCATTTTGACGCCGCTTATGCTTATCATACAGGCAGCGCTTCCTTATTACAGGGTCTTTTCCTTTTTTGGGATTCCCGTTGTGCTGCTGTTCACATGGATGATATCCCGCTTGATTTCGCTTGTCGGGAAAAAGGAGCTTATTTATGGCATCAATGTATTTGCCGTATGTTTATGCGTCAAACTGTTAAGCAACCCGTTTTATCTGGCACAGTACAGCGACAGAGAAGCCGCGATTGAAGACGCCTATGAACATATGGACTTGCAAAGTGACAAGATGGTCTTTGTCAGCGACTGCGATCAGGAGTATTTAGTTAAGTATCTTTATGACAGGGAAGATACAGCCGGTACGATGCAGGATGCAGACTATATTCTGCTTGATAAACTGCTGTTACTGACGGCAGAGGAATTTGAGAAAGCGGACTCTGCGGACAAATGGAAATTTTATGTATTCCACGATGAAATTGCATGGGATTACATTGAAAAAGAGATGGATTTTTGTTATGAAAATGAGCGGTTTGTTTTATACGAAAGAAAATCAGCTTATTGACAGTATAAAAATAATGTAATACGATGAATTGAAAAAGAAAAACAGTAGAAATAGATTACAACAAAAAGGAGAAAGAAATATGAGAAGTGACAATGTAAAGAGCGGAATGCAGCAGGCTCCTCACAGAAGCCTGTTCAATGCACTTGGATTTACGGAAGAAGAAATGAAAAAGCCGATGGTCGGTATCGTTAGTTCTTATAATGAAATTGTACCGGGACATATGAATTTGGATAAAATTGTGAATGCGGTAAAACTGGGGGTTGCGGAAGCAGGCGGCGTACCGGTTGTATTCCCTGCAATTGCAGTATGTGACGGAATTGCCATGGGACATATCGGTATGAAATATTCGCTCGTTACCAGAGATTTGATTGCCGATTCTACGGAATGTATGGCGCTTGCCCATCAGTTCGATGCGCTGGTCATGGTTCCGAATTGTGATAAAAACGTACCCGGACTTTTAATGGCGGCGGCAAGAATCAATGTGCCTACCGTATTTGTTTCCGGCGGTCCTATGCTTGCCGGACATGTCAAAGGACAGAAGAGAAGCCTTTCTTCTATGTTTGAGGCAGTAGGCGCCCATGCAGCCGGAAGCATGAGCGAAGAAGAAGTAAGAGAATTTGAAGAAAAAGTATGTCCTACCTGCGGTTCCTGCTCCGGTATGTATACGGCAAACTCGATGAACTGTCTGACAGAGGCGCTTGGTATGGGACTTCGCGGTAACGGTACGATTCCGGCAGTTTATTCTGAAAGAATCAAGCTTGCGAAACATGCGGGCATGGCGGTTATGGAAATGTACCGTCAGAATATAAGACCAAGGGATATTATGACAAAGGATGCCATTTTAAATGCGCTGACCGTAGATATGGCGCTTGGCTGTTCTACAAACTCCATGCTGCATTTACCGGCGATTGCGCATGAGGTTGATTTTGATTTTGATATTTCTTTTGCAAATGAAATCAGTGAGAAAACACCTAATCTGTGTCATTTAGCGCCTGCCGGACCTACTTATATGGAAGATTTGAACGAAGCCGGCGGTGTTTACGCGGTAATGAAACAGCTTGCGGATGCAGGACTTTTGCATACGGAATGTATGACGGTAACAGGAAAGACAATCGGAGAAAATATTGCAGATGCGGTAAATAAGAATCCGGAAGTAATAAGAACACTGGATAATCCTTATTCCAAAACCGGAGGACTTGCCGTATTAAAGGGAAATCTTGCACCGGACGGCAGTGTGGTAAAACGTTCTGCGGTTGTAGAGGAAATGATGGTGCATGAGGGCCCTGCGCGTGTCTTTGAATGTGAGGAAGATGCGATTGAAGCGATTAAAGGCGGAAAAATTAAGGCGGGCGACGTTGTCGTTATCCGTTATGAGGGACCGAAAGGCGGACCGGGTATGCGTGAGATGTTAAATCCGACGTCAGCGATTGCGGGAATGGGACTTGGTTCAAGTGTTGCGCTTATTACGGACGGTCGTTTTTCAGGGGCTTCCCGCGGCGCTTCTATCGGTCATGTTTCACCGGAAGCAGCCGTAGGCGGACCGATTGCACTCATAGAAGAGGGCGATATTATCAGCATCAATATTCCGGAAATGAAACTGGATGTGAAAGTATCAGATGAAGAAATGGCAGCAAGGAAAGCAAAGTGGCAGCCGAGAGAACCGAAAGTGACAACGGGCTATCTTGCAAGATATCGTGAGCAGGTTACAAGCGGAAACCGGGGCGCGATTTTAGAGATACCGAAACATTAATGATATGTTTTGTCGGCAGAAGCATATAACGAGGAGGAAAAAAGAAAAATGTTACTGACAGGTGCGGAAATTGTTGTGGAATGTTTGAAAGAGCAGGGAGTTGATACCGTCTTTGGTTATCCCGGCGGTACAATTTTGAACGTATATGATGCTTTATATCAGCATAGTAATGAGATAACCCATATTTTAACATCACATGAGCAGGGTGCGGCACATGCGGCGGACGGCTATGCAAGAGCAACGGGAAAAGTAGGCGTATGTCTTGCTACGAGCGGACCCGGCGCGACCAACCTTGTAACCGGTATTGCAACGGCATATATGGATTCCGTGCCGATGGTAGCAATTACCTGTAATGTGAATCTGCCGCTTCTTGGAAAAGATACTTTTCAGGAAGTGGATATTGCGGGCGTGACGATGCCGATTACGAAACACGGTTATATCGTAAAAGATGTCAACATCCTTGCCGATACGATTCGTAAAGCATTTGCCATTGCAAGAAACGGTAGACCGGGTCCTGTACTGGTGGATATTACGAAAGACGTTACGGCTAATAAGTGTGAATATACGAAATGTGAATGCAGCAGGACGCCGGAAAGAAAAGTTACGGTAAAAGGCAAAGATATGGATGCCGATATCAGCGCAGCAATCGAACTGATTAAAAATGCAAAGAAGCCTTTCATTTATGTGGGCGGAGGCGCCGTAATTTCAGGCGCATCTGAAGAAGTCAGGGAATTTGCAAAGAAAGTGGATGCGCCGGTATGTGATACGTTAATGGGTAAGGGCGCTTATGACGGATATGATAGTCTCTATACCGGTATGATTGGTATGCACGGAACGAAAACTTCTAACTTCGGCGTAAGCGAATGTGACCTTTTAATCGCACTTGGCGCAAGATTTTCCGACCGTGTCGTAGGAAATCCGAATAAATTTGCAGAGCATGCAAAAGTATTGCATATTGATATTGACGCGGCTGAAATTGACAAGAATATCCGCACGGACGTATCTGTTGTAGGGGATTTAAGAGAAGTATTGGCTAAAATTAATGCCGGATTGGAAAATCAGAAGCATTCGGAGTGGACTTCGCATATCATGGAATTAAAGGAGAAATATCCGCTGAATTATGACCATGAAGTATTGTCCTGTCCTTATATCATTGAGGAACTTGACCGCATTACAAAGGGGCAGGCAATTATCACAACGGACGTAGGACAGCATCAGATGTGGGCGGCACAGTATTACAAATATACCAAACCGCGTACGTTTCTTTCTTCAGGCGGTCTTGGAACGATGGGATACGGTCTTGGTGCATGTATCGGTGCAAAGGTCGGCATGCCGGATAAAATCTGCGTGAATATCGCAGGAGACGGCTGCTTTAGAATGAATATGAATGAACTTGCAACGGCAAGCAGATACAATATTCCGATTATCCAGATTGTTATTAACAATCATGTGCTTGGTATGGTAAGACAGTGGCAGACATTGTTTTATGAGAAACGCTATTCTCAGACCGTATTACAGGATAAAGTCGATTTCTGTAAAGTCGCGGAAGGACTTGGCTGTACGGCAATCCGGGTAACGTCAAAAGAAGAAGTGGCGCCTGCCATAGAAAAAGCGCTTGCCATGAAAGCACCGGTTTTACTGGATTGTATCATTCCGGAAGACGATAAAGTATTCCCGATGGTACCCGCCGGAGCGCCGATCAGCGATGCTTTTGATGCACAGGACTTAGCGGGGAAAGAGTAAAACTTAAAATCATAAATTTAGCCGGGAAAGTCTTATGAAAAAAATATTTCTTTTGCTTAGTATTGTTGTATTACAGTTTTTGATTGCTTATATCGGGCTTTCAGTTTATTACCGGAACGCTTTTGTATACGGGACATGGATTAACAATATTTACTGCACCGGAAAGAGTATTGAAGAAGTTAATACTGAACTTTCCGGGCAGTTTTCCTATGATGGTATCACGATTTATGATAAAGAACAAAATGAATATCAAATCATGGCGCAGGATATTGATTATCAATATGATTTTGAAGAATCGCTGAAGCAGTATCTTGGCAGACAGAATCCCTGGCTGTGGGTGGATTGTCTCTGGAAAATCAGAAATGACGAAATCGCTCCGGTTATCAGCTATGATAAAGATAAGCTGGAAGCGTGTTTTAACACGCTCTCTTTTTTAGAGCAGGGAGATACAAAAGAAAGAGAAGTTGCTATTATAAAAACGAATCAGGGTTATGAACTGGTCGATGAAAGAGACAGTGTTTTAGACATAGAAAAAGCCAGACTGGCAGTGGAAGAAGCAATTAGCAATTCAGCGGATAGTGTGTCGTTAGCCAGCGCGGATTGCTATTATGATATGGAACTGACAGAAAAAATGCAGGAAATCCTGCATGAATGGGATTTGATAAAGGATTTTCAGGATTGTCATATCGTTTATCAGATGGGAGATGACCTGATTCCGGTAGATGCGTCTGTCGTATGTGACTGGATTATGTTTGATGAGGACGGAAATCTTGCATACGCTGATGACGGCACATTGCAGATAAGAGAAGAGGCAATACCGGAATTTATTGCCGGGCTGGCAAAAGAATATGATACGGTAGGTTCCGTAAGAACATTTCAGACGACCGGAAAAGGTGTTATTACAATAGAGGGCGGCATTTACGGCAACCTTTTGGATCAGAAAGCGGAAATCGACTATTTAACGGAGGCATTTGCAAGGAAAGCGGATGAAGTACATATACCTGCTTATTCGCAGATGGGCGTCCGGCAGGGGAAAAACGATATTGGCAGTACGTATATTGAAATTGATATGGAAGAACAGATGATGTACTATTATCTGGATGGGGTTTTGCAGATAGAAACGCCTGTTGTTACGGGAAATACATCCAGACGTATGGGAACTCCCACCGGCGTCAATTATGTTTATGCGAAGCAGACAGATCGTATTTTGCGCGGGGAGGGATACGCTTCCCATGTCAACTTCTGGATGCCCGTTAAAGGAAATATCGGCATTCATGATGCGTCGTGGCGGAGCAGTTACGGCGGAACCATTTATAAGACAAACGGATCGCACGGCTGTATCAATACACCGTATGATGCGATGGCGCAGATATATGAGATGGTGGAGGTCGGAACGCCGGTTGTAATGTATTATTAACAGTTCATAAGAGGGCTGAACTGTTAATTATTAAGAAACTTTTTCATAATAGGAATTGACGAAAGTACAGGATAAATGTAAAATATTTCTTGATGTCTGTTTATTTATAGTGAGATATTATTGTTAATTCATATTTTTTATAATGACTGGAGGAGAAAACAGTGGCAAGAGTATACAATTTTTCAGCAGGTCCGGCAGTTTTACCTGAAGAAGTGTTAAAAGAAGCTGCAGAGGAGATGTTAGACTATAAGGGATGCGGTATGTCCGTAATGGAAATGAGTCATCGTTCCAAAGTATATGATACGATTATCAAAGAAGCGGAAGCTGACTTAAGAACCTTATTAAACATTCCTGATAACTATAAGGTTATCTTTTTACAGGGCGGTGCAAGCCTGATATTTGCATCCGTGCCGATGAACCTGATGAAAAACCGTAAGGCGGGTTATATTTTGACAGGACAATGGGCAAAGAAAGCATTTGCGGAAGCGAAGATGTACGGAGAAGCAGTAGAACTTGCCTCTTCCGCAGATAAGACATTTTCTTATATTCCGGATTGTTCCGATTTACCGATTACGGACGATATGGACTATGTATATATTTGTGAGAACAATACAATTTACGGCACGAAGTATCATACTCTGCCTGATACAAAAGGGAAAATTCTTGTTTCCGATGTTTCCTCCTGCTTCTTATCAGAGCCGATGGATGTCACAAAATACGGCATGATTTATGCAGGTGTACAGAAGAACGTAGGACCTGCAGGTACACAGGTCGTTATTATCAGAGAAGACCTCTTGAGCGATGACGTATTGCCGGGAACTCCGACCATGATGAATTATAAAGTACAGGCGGATAATGACTCTTTATACAATACGCCTCCGTGCTACGGTATTTATATCTGCGGCAAAGTCTTTAAGTGGCTCATCAAAAACGGCGGACTTGCAGCAATGAAAGAGTTGAATGAGAAAAAGGCAAAAATTTTATATGATTTTCTGGATGAAAGTTCTTTATTCAAGGGAACCGTCAGAAAAGAAGACCGTTCTCTTATGAATGTTCCTTTCGTTACGGGAAGTGATGAGTTAAATGCTAAGTTTATTAAAGAAGCAGAAGCAGCGGGATTTGTCAATCTGAAAGGACACCGCAGTGTGGGCGGTATGCGCGCAAGCATTTACAACGCTATGCCGGTTGAGGGCGTAGAGAAACTGGTTGCTTTTATGAGAGACTTCGAAAAAGGCGAAAAATAGATTTTCAGCCCGAACTTGTTCGGGTTATGCAATCGTTTGAGCATAAGCTCAAACTCGCGGGCTGAGTCAGGAGGACAAAATGTTTAAATATCATTGTTTAAATCCTATTTCTAAAGTAGGAATTGAGAATTTCAGTGCACAGTATACACAGACAGAAAATATACAG
>CAMWMM010000014.1 GCA_947175285.1 uncultured Lachnospiraceae bacterium | reverse complement strand
GTTATGAAGATATTACGGGAAACCATCTGGAGCGGATTCGCAGGGCATTCGAGGAATGGAAAGTGGAAATTCCGGTGTTTGGCTGTTACATGGACTTGGGGAATCCTGATGATGAAATTCGGGATTATGCGGTGCGGACTTTGAAAAAATGCCTTGCTTACAGTAAAGAAGTCGGGGCAAATGTAGTCGGTACGGAGACCGCTTATCCGCATCTGAATGCAGAGGAAAAAGCAAAGTGGTATCCGCACATGATAGACGGTATAAAACGTGTTGTGGAAGAGGCAGTGCGCCTGGATGTGAAACTTGCGATAGAGCCCGTATACTGGCATCCGTTGGAAAATCTGGAAGCAGTGCTGGATGTTATGGATAAAGCAGGGGATGAGAAGCATCTGAGGATGATTTTTGATGCTTCCAATCTGTTACAGTTCCCCGATACGACAGACCAGAGTGCATACTGGCGGGAATGGCTGGAAAACACGGGGAAATACATAGAAGCCATGCACATAAAAGATTTCTATTTTGATGAAAAAGGGAACTATTGCCCTGTACCGCTCGGAAAAGGCGTTATCCAATATGCGGCAATCTCCGAATGGCTCCGTGAGAACCGTCCGGATATGTATCTTTTGCGGGAGGAAATGAATCCGGATATTGCACAGTCAGAGATTGCATTTATGAAAAAATTATAAGAAATGGTATGAAAGCAGAAGGAAACTATGAAAGTTTAGTACGGAGTCTGCAAAGCAGACTCCGTACTGATGCGGAGACATCCGATAACCATATGACGGCGTATCTTTTCCATGAAATCAGATCGTCACTCAACAGCCTCAGCGGGAATCTGTATGCCCTTAAGGCAGAAGGAGAGATATTTGCGAAAAACAGATATTTGGAGAATGCCGTTTATTCTGCGGAGCATTTAAAACGCTTGGTAAATAGTGTTTTGCAAATTTCCGAGATAGAGAATAACAGAAGTGTCATGAAATTAGAAGCTGTCACGCTGGAGGAGCTGGCGGAGTATCCCCGGAGAGTTTTTGAGCCGGAGGCGGCAGAGAAAAATATTCAATTGCAGTTTTTGATAGAAAAACCGATATATCAATATCTGTATCTATGCAAAGATGTTGTCTGGCAGATTATCACAAATTTGATTTCCAATGCAATAAAATATACCGGTAATGACGGAACAGTTACCTGCTATATCAAAGAATCCTATCTGGAAGAAAAAAGGATTGCATTACTAATAGAAATAACAGATACCGGAATTGGCATGGAGCAGACATTTCTTTCTATGGCGTGGGAACCTTATGCGAGGGAACAGAGGGGAGAAGAGGTGCAGGGAAGCGGTCTGGGACTTGCAATCACAAAACATCTGGTAGAGTTATTGCGGGGGAATATCAGTATTGCGAGTCAGACCGGACTGGGAACCAAAGTATCCGTGAATCTGGAAGTGGATGGTGATGATGTATTGTACGCTTCCCGTCCTTCGTCTAAGTATGATTTTTTGAAAAAAAGTCCACAGCAGGCGGATGTGATAAAAAGAGTATTGATTGCGGAAGATGAAGATAAAAACAGGGAAGTTCTGTGCGGGTATCTGTGTGAATTGGGGATTAAAGCAGATAAGGCGCATAATGGAAGGGAAGTCATAGAAATTTTTGAGCGGTCAGAGGAAAACTATTATGATGTGATTCTGATGGATATTCATATGCCGGATATAGGCGGTATGGAGGCGGTTCGGATAATCAGGGGCATGGACAGAAAAGACAGCACCCTCCCGATTATTGCCATAACAGCAGACAGTGAAATGTTATCCGCTGAAATCGACGACTATCTGATTAAACCATATTCCGTGGAAGACATTCGGCATATACTGTTAAAGCATTAGGAATGGTAAATGGCATGAAACGGCGCAGGGAGTATGATTGGCCTGAAGAAGCGGAGAGAATAAAAGAACAGGAGAGACAGCGCATTATACATCAGATAGACCCTCATTTTGTTTTCAATACATTAGGCGCTATCCGCATTGCGACCAAAACCAATGCAGATTTGGCGTATGATATGATTTATGACTTTTCAAAATATTTAAGGACTGTTCTTCACACACTGGCACATAGGGAAAATATATTTTTTAAGGATGAGGCGGCACATGTTGTTACCTATCTTAATTTAGAAAAAATGAGATTTGGGGATGATATTGAATTCCGTATGGATATTCAGACGGAAGATTTTATGCTGCCGCCGCTTTCGCTAATTCCGCTTGTGGACAACGCTGTCCGGCATGGATTGCAAAGAGGAAAGAGAAAGGGCGTGGTGACGCTTAGGACCTATCAGGCTGCCGCGGAATACATTGTGCAGGTGGAAGATGACGGCGTCGGCTTTGAGACTGCGAAATATAACGCGCTGCCCGCCGATGACGGTGCACAGGCAGGCGGATTGCAAAGAGTCAGGTATCTGATGGAAAATATGGCGGACGGCAGCATGGAGATAAAAAGTTTTACAGGAACCGGCACAATTGTTACATTACACATTCCGAAAGATAAACAGTCAGAAAAGGTGGTACATCATGAAAATAAAAGCTATTTTAGTGGATGATGAGCCGTGGAGCGTACAACAGTTTCGCATGGAATGTCAGGATATGAATATTGATTTGCTGGAATGCTTTGTTGATGCTGAAACTGCGTTGTCTTATGCGATGCAGCATACGGTGGAACTTGCTTTGCTGGATGTGAAACTGCCGGATATGGATGGTATTGTGCTCGGAAGGGAATTAAGAAAAATCAATCAGGATATGCTCATTATTTATATCAGCGCTTATGAGGAATATATAAAGGAAGCGATTGTGGATGTAAAAGCGGACTATTATATATTAAAGCCTTACAGCGCCGCCGATGTGGCGGATGTAATGGAACGTATTAAATATTTATCCGGCAGACTGCGTAAAAGGGTGGCAGTTCGTACGTTTGGCGAATTTGATATATTTGTTGATGGAGAATTGGTTACGTTTTCCAATCAGAAAGCAAAGGAGTTATTTGCCCTCTGTATTGACAGCGGCGGCGAAGTGACGATGAAAAGGGCTGTAGAGATGCTTTGGGAAAACAGGGATTATGATGAAAAGGTAAAATGCCTGTATCGCAAGGCAGTCATTTACCTGCGTATGATTTTTAAAGAATACGGCATGGAGAATATATTTCAAAGCGCCAGAGGAAGCTGTCACATCAACAGAGAGGAAATATTCTGTGACTATTATGAGGTGTTAGATGGAAAAAATATTAAAGAGACCTTATTTGACGGCAAATATATGTCGAATTATTCATGGGGAGAAGAAACCTGCGGACATTTATGCCGTATGGCGTCGGAAAGCCTTTTAGATTAGCGGCAGTTTTTCTGCAATCAAAAAAATTTTGGATGACCTCTAAAGTCTTTAGAAAAATATCCGATACATTTAATAACAGTTGATGAATAAGACTTAAGTTTATCAACAAAGAATAAGTGTAATGGACAGGAAGGAGGAGTTTAAGATGCGTGTTGAAGCATATACTCAGGTCCAACAATTATATAGTAATTCCCCCAAAACGGTGAAAGCGCCTGCGGCATCAAGCAGCAGTAAATCCGACAAGATACAGATTTCCAGTATCGGTAAAGATTTCCAGATTGCAAAAGCGGCTGTAAAAGCAAGCAGTGATGTCAGGGAAGATGTAGTAGCTTCTCTGAAAGCTGAAATTCAAAGCGGCAGCTATTTTGTGAGCGGAGAGAGCTTTGCAGAGAGATTGATGCAGAAGTATGAAGAAGGTTCCAGAGTATTCGCAATTTAAGAAGTGAGGGTTTAGCGTGGCAAGCTTAATGGAGAACTTAATAGATGTTTTAGAAAAAGAAAACGCAGAGTACGAGAATTTATTAAACTTGTCCATGCAGAAAACGCCGGTCATTGTGTCTGAGAATCTGGAACGGTTAGAGAAAATCACGGATGAAGAACAGTATATCGTAAGCAGGATTAATCATTTAGATGTTTTGAGAAATGAGGCTGTCCATGATATAGCGGATGTACTTAACAAGGATGTTGCGAACTTAAAAATTGTAGATTTGATTAAAATGCTCAGTCAAAGGCCGGAGGAACAACAGAAACTGGCAGCGGTTTATGACAAACTGCAGTTAACTGTGAAACATGTCGCAAGAGTGAACGAACAGAACAGAGAATTGATTCAAAGCGCTCTGGATATGGTACAGTTTAACATGAATGTGATTCAGTCAATGAAGATGGCTCCGGAAACAGCCAATTACAATAAGGGAGCATATAATACCGGTGATGTGATTGGGATGAGTACGAAATCATTTGATGCAAAGCAATAGAAAGAATTGTTAAGGTGGTAATGTTATGTCATTAATGGGCAGCCTCTATATAGGCGTATCAGGATTACAAACTTCAAATAATGCGTTGAATACAACGGCGCATAATATGTCAAACTTAGACACCCTTGGTTACACGAGACAGCAGGTGGCGCAGTCAACCCGGTTTTATAACACGATTGACAAGTCCGGTGTCAACTGGAAACAGTTAGGTCTGGGTGTCACATATTCCCAAACAAGACAGGAAAGAGATTATTTTTTAGACAAAAATTACCGTCGTGAATCAGGCAGAAGCGCCTTTTACGAGGTTTCTTATAATGCAATAGAAGAGGTTGAAGACATCATAGGAGAATCTTATGACGGGCATGCTTTCTCTATAGCGGTTACTGATTTGTGGACTGCGGTAGAAGAGTTGAGTAAAGACCCTACGGCGTCAGTAACACAAAACTTATTCGTAACGCGTGCTTATGAATTTGTCACGAAAGCAGCGGCTGTTTATGACAGTCTTTCCGAATATCAGGACAATATGAATAAAACGGTTGCGAGTGACGTGGCTAAAATCAATGAGTACGCACAGCAGATAGAAGCGTTAAATAAGCAGATTGCCAGAGTAGAGGCAGGTGTGGAGCATGCCAATGATTTAAGGGATCAGAGAAACTATATTTTAGATCAGCTTGCTTCCATGGCTTCCATTTCATATGCGGAAGATATCCACGGATATGTCAGCGTGAAATTAGAGGGTGTTGATTTGGTAAAGGGCGGACACGTTAATGAGATGCTGCTTTATACGGATCCGCTAACCGGATTTTATACACCTTATTGGAAGATGTTAGCAGGTTACAGTTATGATGAATATGGCAATCAGTATCTGCCGAAAGAAAATCTGGTTTCATGTCAGGTATTTGACCTTACCAGAACGATATCTTCTGATTTGAATACGGATATCGGTTCTTTAAAGAGTACGGTGCTGGCAAGAGGCGATCATCGTGCTACAGCGAAAGAAATACAAGATATCAGCAATGAGAATGAATATGTAGAGGGCTGGTATGATAACCATATTTCGCAGTCCATTGTTATGAATATTCAGGCGGAATTTGACCAGTTGATTAATGCAGTCGTAACTAAAATCAATGGTATTTTAAGTGAAGCCGCAGAGTTAGAATCTGCAACCTATCCCAATTCCACATATCTGCGGGATGCGAATGGAAAACCTTATCAACTATTTCAGAAGATTATAGATGATGGTAAAACTTATACGCTGCCGGACGGAACGGTAGTAGATGACGGATGGAGTATAGGAAACGTCACCATTAATATGGAACTCCGTCAGAACCCGTCGTTACTGTCATTCAGACTGACAGACAGTTCGGAAGACAATGCGACGATGGAGAAACTGAAAACTGCTTTTCAGGAAACAGTATATAAACTGAATCCCAATGTACAGACACCGGTCTGCTTCGTGGATTATTATAAAAACCTGGTATCGCAGGTAGCGAATTCAGGAGCGGTTTTCGGAGATATTGTGGAAAGCCAGACACAGACAACAGATTCATTGTGCAATGCAAGGGAACAGGTGGTAGGCGTTTCCTCAGATGAAGAATTAACGAATATGATTATGTTCCAGAATGCATATAATGCTTCCAGCCGTTATATCAATGTAATCAATGAAATGCTGGAACATCTTCTTATGACATTAGGAAGATAGAGTTAGGACAGCGGGAGGTAAGGATTATGCCGTCAACATTTTTTGGATTAACAATAGCATCTTCGGGGTTACGGGCAGCGAATGCAGCGCTTAATACAACCGGTAATAATATCAGCAATGTTGATACGGAGGGCTACAGCCGTCAGTCGGTTGTGACAGAGGCAGCCAGTGCGCTTCGTGTTTTTGCAAAATACGGATGTGCAGGCGCAGGCGTTGAGACGATTGCGATCGAACGCATCCGCGATCAGTTTTACGATAATAAATATCGTGAAAATGAAACACGGCTCGGCGAGTATGATACTAAGGCATACTATATGCGCATGATAGAAGAGTATTTGACTGATGATAATGTGACAGGTTTTAAGACCATTTTCAACAAGATGTCAAATGCGTTGGAGGAAATTACAAAAAATGCAAGTTCCACTTCAACAAAAGCGCAGTATGTATCCAGCGTAAAGACTCTGACAGATTATTTTAATAATATGTATGGCAATATGCAGAATCTTCAGGCGGATGTTAATGATGAAATTAAGATGCGTGTGGATTCCATCAACTCTCTAGCACAGGAACTGGCAACGGTCAATAAACAGATTAGCGTTATTGAACTGACAGGCGTGGTAGCGAATGAACTTCGTGATAAAAGAGATGTCATGTTAGACCAGCTTTCCGGTATTGTGAATATTAAAGTAGAAGAAATCCCGATTTTAGACGGGGGCGGCAGAGAATCCGGCGCATACAGATGTATCGTTAAAATTGCAGGAGACCAGATTCTGGTAGATCAGGACGATTACAGACAGTTGGAATGTGTCGCGAGAACAAAAGAAGAAAAAGTGAACCAGTCGGATATGGACGGACTTTATGATATTGCCTGGACGGACGGTATTGAATTTGGTTTGTATAATGAGTCTATGGGCGGTGAACTGCGCGGACTGATTCAAATGCGTGATGGTAATAACGGCGAGTATTTTAACGGTGAGATGACGAATCTTAACTATCAGAAAGAAACAACAACGATAACGGTCAGTACGAGTGCTTTATATTTGGATAGCATGAGTAAATGTACGCTTTCCGACAGCGGCGGTAAAATTAATATCGGCAGTCAGATTTATTACTATACGGACTGGACCTATGAAGGGGACGGCAAATATACCTTTACGATTGATAATGTGAAAAGCGATCAGCCGTTAACCCCCGGTAAAGAGGGAAGAGAAGTTTCCGTAGGAGCGGAAGTAAAATATCAGGGTGTTCCGTACTATATGGCACAGATGAATGAATGGCTGCGTGATTTTTCCAAAGCAATGAACGCTATCTTTACAGAGGGTGTGACAGCAGATGGCGATGATGCAGGAATTCTCCTGACCGGTAATTATCCGACCGGTATAACACAGTATAAAGAAGCGGAATTAAACGATTCCAGAAGAAACGGCAAAGGATATTACTATATCACAGCAGGCAACATCGGGATTGTCGAGGAACTGATGAAAGACGCATCCCTGCTTGGAACAAGAAGCGACCCGACAAATGGCGTAGAGGAATGTGAGCAGGTGAAAAAAGTAATTTCACTCTTATCAGATACTAACCAGTTTTCTTTCAGGGGAAGAGACGCAGGCGGATTTTTGGAGTGTGTTCTGGATGACGCAGCGCTCAGTGCAGAGAATGCGGAAACATTCTACACTACTTATCTGAGCCTGGAGACAAGTATTGATAACCAGAGGGTTTCTATTTCCGGCGTTGATGAGGATGAAGAGGCAGTGAGCCTTGTAAAATATCAGAATTCCTATACATTGGCTTCTAAAATGATTTCGGTTTTGACGGAAATCTACGATAAGTTGATTTTGGATACCGGCGTTTAATAAGAAAGGTGTGACACGACTATGAGAATGACGAATAAGATTATGCGGAATAATTCGCTGTACAATATCAACCAGAATAAATTATTGGAAGATAAACTGAGCAACCAGATGACGAACCAGAGTAAGATTACAAGACCTTCTGATGATCCGGTTGTCGCAATCAGAGCGCTTCGTCTGCGTACAAATGTTACTACCGTAACGCAGTATTATGATAAAAATGCACCGGATGCAGACAGCTGGCTCACAATTACAGGCGATGCTCTGAATACAGTAGGCAGCGTATTGAAAAATCTTTATGAACAGGTAACGGACGCCTCTAAGAAGTCATTAAAGTCGGAGGATCTGGAAATCCTTCTGACACAGATAGAAGCGCTGACAAAAGAATTTTATGCAAGCGGTAACGTGGACTATGCAGGAAGATATGTTTTTTCCGGCTTTAGAACCGATACACCGATTACATTCAGAGATGAGGATATCAAAGAATTTACGAAAGATCCGGAGAATCTCAAAACCTATGTCATCGAAGAGAGCATGGGCTACCATGATATTTTGAGCGTAAGCTATACGGACTGGTCAGCGATTACGGGCGATGCTGCAGATGCTACGCAGGACGAAAGAGATGTAACCAATACCAAGCTGTATCGGTATCGTTTATCTTATGATAATTTGAATCTGAAGACGGAGGACGCGGATGGTAATACATTCGATTATGACCCTCCTATATTGAATACTGATACGACGCTTGTTCCGAATCCGGTAGATGATGTATTCCAGATTTATGACAGGAGCGGCACTAAGCTTGAAGTGGCAGCTTATGCAGATGCAGAATCGGCTTATAAGGCGCTTGCAGATGGAACATGTCCGGCAGATCTCGCCTATATAGCAGCAACAGGTGAAGTTGTATTTAATGAAGATTATTATAGCAAATTAAATGAAAGTGACGGTATATCCGTAAAATATGCAAAGAGCAACTGGCAGACAGGCGATATCAATCCCGTTCACTATTTCAAATGCATAGCAACGGACGAGGAGTATGCTGATGCGTCAATGACTTTGTCAAAAGAGCAGGCGGAATTGCAGGATGCAAAGAATGCGCTGGCTGATGTGAAGAAAACAAACGGACCAAGGTTAGAAGAAGCACAGAAAGAGTTAGAGAAGGCCAAAAGAGATGATCGTCTGGGTGTGCCGGGCGCAGCGGCGACAGTGGCTGCTTTAAGGGCTGAGATTGCAGCTTTACAGGGCGCTATCGACACTGCACAGGAGGATCTTGATAGAGAGCAGGCAGATGTTGATAAAATCATGAGAAATGCCATACAGTATAATCCGAATGGTGAAGATCAGGATATCTACTATAATGTGGGATTTAATCAGACCATTCAGGTAAATACACATGCGGATGAAGTATTTACTCATGGTGCGCAAAGGGATATGGATGATTTCACGATTTATTTGAAACAGCTTAAAGATGCGGAAGCCAAAATCACGAATATTGAAGAAAAGATGAAAGAGTATACGGAAGACAGTCCGCAATATAAAAACTTGCAGAATCAATTGGATGCAATGAACAAAGCGTATACTTATATCAGGGATAATGTACAGAAGAGGTTTGAAAATCAGATTACAAGATACCAGAAATACATTGACGATACCAATGTAGCTGTTACCAACAACGGTACAAGAGGAAGCCGTCTGGATTTAATCAGCGACAGACTGATGAACCAGAAAGCTACATTCAAAGATTTGCAGAGCAATAATGAAGATGTTGATGTAACGGAAGTTGCGGTACAGTTAAAGAGTTCTGAATTAACTTATGAGGCTGCACTGATGGCAACCAGTAAGATTATGCAGACGAATCTGATGAACTATATCTAAAATAAAGAATAGAGGGAAAACTTATGAATGTAATGACAAAGGTATTTGGTGAGATTACGATTGATGATGACAGAATCATAACATTTCCAAAAGGCATTATCGGCTTTCCTGATTTGACGGAGTTTGCCCTGCTGCATGATTCCGAGAAAGGTTCAGATTCTATTCACTGGCTGCAGTCCATACAGGAACCGGGGTTTGCAATGCCTGTTATGGATCCGTTAATTGTACGTCCGGACTATAATCCGGAAGTGGATGATGAACTTTTGAAGCATCTGGGTGAATTGAATCCGGAGGAATTGCTGGTGCTTGTTACGGTTACCGTTCCTAAAGATTTAACACAGATGAGTGTGAATTTGAAAGGTCCTGTTATTATCGACGCAGTTGGGAGAAAAGCAACACAGGTCATTGTTGAGGGTGATGAATATCAGGTGAAATTCCCGATTTATGATATCCTGAATGAAAACAAGAAGAAAGCAGGTGAATAAATGTTAGCTTTATCCAGAAAAAAAGGCGAAGCGCTTGTTATTAACAACGATGTTGAAATAACAGTGCTGGAAATCAAAGGAGAACAGGTAAAGCTTGGCATTAATGCACCGAAAGAAGTACCTGTATACCGTAAAGAAGTTTACGTGCAGATTCAGGATGCAAACAAAGAGGCAGTCAATGTGGACGGATTGGAAGCATTGCAGAATCTGTTGGGGTAAAAGGAAAATAGGAATGAGGATTAAAAAATTATAGTATTTTTTGAAAATACTATAATTTTTTTAATTTTATTTCCGATAAATATAGCAAAGGGTTACGTTATGCTTTTTTGACGTACCTAAAGACGATTTCCTAAATAAGAAACTAAATATTAAATATCACATGGAGGTGATTAAAATGGCAATTGAACCATTAAGCAGTGCGATGACATTTCAGGCGCAGCCTATAGTGAAGGCGCAGCCGGTGGAATCAGTGAACACGGAAGTTCCTGTAGACGGACAGACAGTAAATGTGGATGCAACCACTGCATCTGTAACAAAAGTGCAGTCGGAGAACGGACAGGACGAAAGCAAGGGAAATGACAGCGAACAGCAGTCAAAGAATCCCCAGTCAGCATCCGATCCGCTGAAGAGAGCGGTTGCGGAGATGAATAAGAAGATTGGCGCCACCAACTCGGAAGCGATTTTTGGCATCCATGAAAAGACAGACAGAATTACAATTAAAATCGTGGATAAGGATACCAAGGAAGTGGTGAAAGAATTCCCACCGGAAAAGACTTTGGATATGATAGCGAAGGTCTGGGAAATTGCAGGTATTCTTGTAGATGAGAAACTATAAGGCAGGAGGATATAAAAATGGCAATCAGAATTACGGGTATGTATTCCGGGCTTGATACGGAAAGCATTATCAACGAACTTGCTTCCGCACAGAGTACGAAGAAGAATAATCTTGTAAAGAAGCAGACAAGACTCAGTTGGAAGCAGGATGCGTGGAAAGCGTTAAATACCAAGATTTATAATTTTTACACCAATGTTGTGGATAATATGAGATTTCAGGCTTCTTTCTTAAGGAAAACTACGAAATCTTCTAATTCCAATGCAGTCAGTGTTGTTACCAGCAATAATGCGCCTAATAGTGTGCAGAGTATGAAAATCAGTCAGTTGGCAAAAGAAGCGTATTTGACAAGTGGTAAAGTGCAGAATACGAAAGATGTTGGTAAAAATGTTACAGCATCCACTAAGCTTTCGGATTTGGGCTTTACAGGTGACGCTAATGGCAAAGGAAGTTTCCGTGTAAAAGTAGGAAATAAAACCACTGATATCGAAGTCACGAAAGATATGACAGTATCTGATGTGGTGGATGAGTTAAATGCATCAGGAATTAATGCGAGCTTTGATGCCAAGAATCAAAGATTTTACTTAAGCTCTAAGAGTTCAGGAAAAGATGCTGACTTTACAATAACAGGTAATGATGTAAGCGGTCAGAATCTGCTTAACGCATTAAAACTTGTTTCTTATGATAAAACTGGCAGCGAATATAAAGAGTACGAAAAATGGAAAAATTATGGTTCAGATGCAACTGCCCGCACAGAAGCAGAGGCGAAAGAACTGGCGAAACTGCTTGAATCTAAAAAGGCAAGTACGGATGCTCTTTTAAAACGGAATGAAGAACTGGAAAAGAGAATACAGGATATTCGGGATGAGTGGGATAAGAGCGGCGATACGACCAAGACGCTTGATTACACTGAAGGCGATACTGAAAGTGCTGCGAAGTCAATTAATGATCAGGCAAAGGCTTTGTTGACGCAATTGTATGGTCCTGAAACGCAGAAAAAGGATGACGAAGGAAAGCCGATGGAAGATGAAGCCGGTAATCCGGTTATGGAAAGAGTCGGCGGTCTGAAAAAGGTATTGGATGATGCTAAGGCTAATCTTGCAACCAATCAGAAGAACGGTACTGCAACACAGGCTGATTATGATGCAGTGACAAATGCGCAGGCTGACTTTGATAAAGTGCAGGCACACTACAGCTATGTAAATGCGTTAGCGCAGGCGCAGAATGAGTTGGTAGCAAATAAGGCAACGATTGTGGATAATCAGAAATATTATACGGAAGATGCAGACGGTGAGTTGCACGTAAATACCAGTGAATCGATGACTTTGAAAGACGGCTCTACTGTAATGACAGTGGCTGAAGGAACTATTAAGGATTATTTCAATGATAAAATAGCAGCAGCAAACGCTTATATGACTGCTGCAACTACGTTTGATAGTTTGTCTCCTGAAGCGAAAAAGGCATATGCAACCAAGATTGATGGTCAGGATGCAGAGATTTCTTTAAATGGCGTAGAGTATACGAATAGTACGAATACTTTTGAAATCAACGGTCTTACAATAACCGCTCTGCAGGAAACTAACGAAGAGATTACCTTAACAACAACGGAAGATACTGACGGCATCTTTGATATGATTAAGAATTTCTTCACAGAGTACAACAAACTGATTAACGAAATGGATAAGTTGTACAACGCGGATGCGAACAAGGGATTTGATCCATTGCTTTCTGAAGAGAAATCTGCAATGTCTGATACCGAAATCGAAGAGTGGGAGAACAAAGTCAAAGAGTCCCTTCTTCGTAGAGACTCTACTTTAAGTACAGTATCCGGCGCAATGAAGGCTATTATGCTGGCTGGTGTTGAGGTCAATGGAAAGAAAATGTATCTGTCCGACTTCGGTATCAATACATTAGGTTATTTTAATGCGGCTGATAATGAGAAGAGCGCTTATCATATTAATGGTGACCCGGACGACCCGAGTACAAAGGCAGAAGATAATCTTTTGAAAGCGATGATTGCAGCCGATCCGGATACGGTTATGAGTTTCTTCACAGGGCTTTCGAATAATATGCATGATAAGTTAAATGAACTGATGGCAAGTTCTACATCTAGCAGCGCATTTACCGTTTATAACGACAAGGACATGAAAGAGGAATATGACGATTATACCGATAAGATTTCCAAACAGGAAACGAAGGTAAATAACCTGATTGATAAATGGTATAAAAAATTCTCACAAATGGAAACCGCACTTGCTAAGTTAGAATCAAAGAACAATGCAGTTGCCAGCATGCTTGGTGGTTGATGTTAAGGTTAATAAGAATGTCCCGTCAGGGGCATTCTTATTTATAGAAATATTTGCGAGTATAGTAATATCTCAATAAGACGCACCCGTAAAGGAGGAAAAAACAGTGGCACCAAATCCATATGCACAGTACGAGAAAAACAAGATTATGACTGCATCTCCTGCAGAACTTACTTTGATGCTATATGAAGGCGCTATTAAGTTCTGTAATATTGCGATTATGGCAATTGAGCAGAAGGATAATGATAAAGCTCATGCCAATATCATGAAGACACAGCGTATTCTTGAAGAGTTTCGGAATACATTGGATAGAAAATATCCTGTGTGGGAAGATTTTGACAGAGTATATGTATATCTTCTGCAAAGGCTTTTTGAAGCGAATGTAGCTAAGGATACAGAAATTTTGGAAGAAGTAAATACCCACTTAAGAAGTATGCGCGATACTTGGAAAGAAGTCATGAAAGTTGCTCATAAAGGCGTTTAAATTGAGAAAGGCATGGGTGTTCATATGGAACAGAATTGTGCGCAGATATTGATACAAAGTCTGGAAAAGAAACAGCAAGTTCTGGATAGAATTATTGAACAGAATGATATGCAGGAGAAGATTCTGAAACAGGATGCGTTTGATATGGACGCTTTTGAGGCGTCAATTGATGAACAGAATGGATTGATTGAGGAACTTGATAAGCTCGATAGCGGTTTTGAGTCATTTTACGAACGGGTTCGTGAGGATATTATGACCCATAAAGAGCAATATCATAATGAAATCGCGTATATGAAGGAATTGATTCAAAAGACTACAGATAAAGTAGTGGCGATTAATGCGGGAAGCGCGCGCAATAAGACACTTGCAGAAAAACAATTTCAGGCGGAGAAGAAAAAAATCCAGCAGAGTGTATCTAAGACAAAAGTTGCAAGAAATTATTATAACAGCATGAATAATTTAAATCAGGTGGCGCCGCAGTTTTATGACAATAAGAAATAGTAAAATACTTTATGTCAGGAAAATACACTCTTCCAGCCGCTTGTTTAATAACATACCAAGATAGCCAAAGGCACTTCTGCCGATTAACATGATGTTGCATAAGCTCATAAGGTGCAAGTCGATATAGTTTGCTCCTTTGTCGTTTCCTTCTATATAAATTGTTTGTGCAGGGAGCGTGAATCCCAATGCATTCTGATGTTCCCTGCACCAGGAAATATCATCAGAGAAAATAAAGAATGTGGTATCCGGATAATGCGTAAGAAGTTCTTTCACCTTTTCGAGATAAGATGACGCATCGGATGCCCATCCAAGTTTTACATAATCGCCGCGTCGTATATGGACGGCAACAGAATGTGTATTTAGAATCATTTGGGCATATTTTTTGTTTTTTTCATCACAAATAGGTGGGAGAGCAAGTTCTTCCAAGAAAATATCGCGGTAGCGTCGGAACCATTCAGGATGTAACCAGTAACCATGATAATACAGAAATTCAGCCTGCAATGCTGCGATTTCCGGCAGGAAATTGTTGCCGGGAACACGATAAATTGTACCGTCAAAAGGGTTATGTTCCTTATAGTTTTCAAATTCCGTAATCATTTTTATGTCAAATCCGAGATTCTTAAATGATTGTGGGATACTGATTCCTTTTTTCTTATTTTCTATAAACTGCACCCATGTTTCCGTATCGAAATGCTGACTAAGTAATTTCGGATGCAACCCGAAAACTTTCTCCAGTTCATACCCGTTATGGACGTCATTTACAAAAAAGAAAGAATCGTCAAAAAACCAATCGGCAGTTTCCGTATGGGAAAGTTGTGCATATCTGACAAAAATATATTGAAATACCTGATTGGCAAGACCGCCGTTTAAATATTGGATTTTCATATTATAATTATATATTCCTTTCCATATTGCCCTAAACTAGCGGTTTTCGGGCTTTTTTGCTCGTTTGTACATCTCTATTTTAAAAAGAAATTTAAAAAAAGTCAAAAAATTTTAAAAAAACCCTAAAGATTTATAAAAACAACCCGATATATTATACAAGTAAAGCAGAGAAGCTGCTAAAACAAAATGGATGAGAAGTTAACGTACGAACTTAACGAACCATTGCGAACAAAAAGCAACAAGGATGCTGTGTAAATTCAAGGAGGAAAAAAATTATGGTTATAGAACACAATATGTTAGCAATGAACTCAAACAGAATGCTTGGTATCACAACAAAGAAACAAGCAAAATCAACAGAAAAATTATCATCGGGTTATAAAATCAACCGTGCAGCAGATGATGCAGCAGGTTTAGCAATTTCTGAGAAAATGAGAAGACAGGTAAGAGGTCTTACACAGGCTTCCGCAAATGCACAGGACGGTATTTCCTGCGTACAGACAGCAGAAGGTGCATTGAACGAAGTACAGGATATGTTACAGAGATTGAATGAGTTAGCTGTAAAAGGTGAGAATGGAACATTGACATCTACAGACCGTTCTTATATCCAGTCCGAAGTTAAGCAGTTGATGTCTGAAATCGACCGTGTACAGAGTACAACAACATTTAATGAGCAGAACTTACTCGATGGTTCTTTCTCTAACAAAGGTTTACAGGTCAGTGCAGAAGCTGGACAACATATTACAGTTACCATTAAAAATATGAATTGTAATGAATTGATTAACAGTGCAGTTAAGAAAGCGACATCATTTGGCACAGCGAATATTGATACAGTAAGTACGGATACAGCTTATGGCTACAAGAATACAAATGATGAAGGTAAAATTGCATTGGATGCAAGAATGTTAGAGAAGTTCTACACATTTAATGAAGCAAAAGTTACTGATACAACAACTATGGCACCAGCAATTACCAGCGCAGCAACAATAAGTGATGCACCGACAGCAGCAGACTTTGCAGCACTGAATGCATTTGCTAAGAGTGCACTCAAGGATGTATCACAGCAACGTTCAGATCTTGGTGCAATTCAAAACAGACTGGAACATGCAATTAGTAACTTAGATAATATTTCCGAGAATACACAGGCTGCTGAATCTGCAATTCGTGATACGGATATTGCAACGGAAATGGTTACGTATTCTAATAACAGTATTTTGCAGCAGGCAGGTACTTCAATGTTGACTCAGGCAAATCAGTCACAGCAGTTAGCATTATCATTACTTGGTTAATGTAGACAGATTCTAAATTATTATAAAAGATAAAAAAGGATTGGTTATTCCAATCCTTTTTTAAAATGTTTGCAGACAAAGAGAAAGGCATGGTTATAAAGATGAATACGAAACAGATAACATTCATTATTTGTACAAATAATGTGCAGTATTATGAGGAATGTGTTCGGTACATACAGGATTTGGAGGTGCCGGAGCAGTATAGTATAGATATTCTCTGCATACAGGATGCCGATTCCATGGCACAAGGGTATAACGCAGGAATGCAGGCAAGCGATGCAAAGTATAAAGTATATCTTCACCATGACACTTTTATCTTAAATAAGAATTTTATATATGATATTTTAAATATTTTTGAGTCGGATGATAACATTGGAATGATTGGTGTGATAGGGGCGAAAGAACTTCCCAGTAGTGCAGACTGTTATTTAAATTGGGATACAGGTGAAGTGATTGCGTATAACGGAAAAACTATGCTTGAAACAAAGTTATACCAGAGTAAGGAGAAAGATTATATTCCGGTGAAAGCAATTGACGGACTCATTATGATTACGCAGGTAGATATAACTTGGAGAGAAGATTTCCTTGACGGATGGGATTTTTACGATGTTTCGCAGTCTTTAGAAATGGAACAGCACGGATTTAAAATAGTGATACCCTACCAGGAGAATATATGGTGTTACCATGATTGTGGTGTAAGCAAAGTAGAGAAATATGATTTTTACCGCCATAAAATGATAAAAGAATATCCACAATATTTTAAGGAAGAGAATGAAAACACAGATTTAGGGAAAGACAACCAGGAAGAGAGAAAAAAAATAATTAAGATTCGCTCCGGTATGATAAATCTTATTAGAGCGGGTGCATATGATGAACTTTGTGATGTTGCAAATCAGATTCGTGAATCTCTATTAAAAGATACATGGATTCGTGAAATAGGGAATCTAATGCAGATTTATTCGCTGGAGAGTGCAAGTAGTGACGGCATACAGAGTGAATGGTGGCTTTTAAGAGATTGGGAACAGATATATGAGTACTATAGGTGGCTACGGTTTGTACTATTACGGATTGGATACCAGAGAGAGGATGAGCGTTCAGAAGAACTAAAAGAACTGATAAAAGAAAGACGAATTTCTAAAGATGCTGTTAGGAATACTGCATTTTCTACATTAGGAAATATAGATAATATATATTCCCATCTGTTGAAGGAAGAGTATGTAGAACCACTTGTCAGTATTATTTTACCGGTCTGTAATGGAGAAGCTTTCGTTGGTGAAACAATAGAGTCTGTTTTAAATCAGACATATCAGAATATGGAAATTATTATTATTGATGATGCATCAACGGATAACAGTAGGAAGGTGATATCTGATTATTTACGCTTAGATTCCAGAATAAGAGCAATATTCAATGAGAAAAATCACAATGTATGCTATACTGGAAATATAGGATTTAAAGAAGCTAAGGGCAAGTATATTGCATTAATAGGACATGATGATTTATGGAAAGCTGACAAACTGGAGAAACAGGTTGCCTTTTTAGAGAAACATCCGTCTTATAGTGTATGCTTTACCTGGGCAGATATTATAGATGAAAATAGAGTTGTTGTGAATGATAAATACTCTGACACATACAGGCATTTTTGCTCAGATAACAGACCGACAGAAGAGTGGCTGCAAAAATTGTTTATATATGGTAATTTTTTCTGTGCTCCAAGCGTATGCATTCAAAAGAAACTTTTAGATAAGGCAGGCAGCTATCGCTATGGACTGCTTCAACTGCAGGATTACGATTTATGGTTAAGATTGTTTATGCTTGGCGGGGTCTTTATTCTTCATGAAAAGCTGACTTACTATCGCAGATTTAGTGAAGATGGGAAAAATATAAGCTCAGCGAATACAAAAACGATTAATCGTACACTTCATGAAGAACAATATGTTAAAGATGATTGGCTGGATAGCCTTATTCCAGAACAATTTATAGCGATATTTAATAAAAATATGAAAAATTCTGAAGCAAATTCGGAGAAGGAAATACTATGTGAAAAGGCATTTTTACTTTGGAAAGCAGGAAACTTTTTTTCTATTAAAAGATTTATAGAGCTTTTGGAAGATGAGGAATGCCGCAAGATTCTTTTGGAAAAATATCATTTTGATTTGCAGGATTTTTATAAGATGAGCGCTGAGTCAATAACATTTAATTTCGATTAAAAACGGAGATTATTGTATTATGCAGATTATAAAATATGCTTTTCAACAGCATGGTGATGACAGAGGTATGCTGGTAGCCTTGGAAGAATACAATGACATACCTTTTGAAATTAAGAGAGTATATTATATGTATGATACCAGAGAAGGGATCAGAAGAGGATTCCATGCTCATAAATCTTTGGAACAGATTTTAATTTGTATTCATGGTTCCTGTAAAATATTGTTAGACAATGGCAGGGAAAAGAAGATAATATCTTTGGAAAAACCATATGAGGGATTATATGTAGCGAATAATATGTGGCGCGAAATGTATGATTTCTCGCCGGATGCTGTACTTATGGTGCTTGCTTCTGAGGTTTACAGAGAAGAAGATTACATCAGGGATTATGATGCTTTTCTTGAGATGGTAGGAAAGGAGTGCAATTGCAGTGATACAAGTGCCATACCTTGATTTAGGGAAAATACATCAGGGCATACAGAAAGAGTTGAACGAAGCGTATAGACAGGTAACAGATCGTCAATGGTTTATAGGCGGCAGGGCGGATGAGCAGTTTGAGAAAGCTTTTGCCAAATATTGCGGAGCAAAACACTGTGTGGGAGCGGGCAACGGGCTGGATGCAATCAGGCTGATTCTTTTAGCTTATGGAATCGGTCCGGGTGATGAAGTAATTGTTCCGGCGCATACATTTATTGCTACTGTATTGGCTGTGACTTATGTGGGGGCAGTGCCGGTCTTTGTAGATGTGGATGCTGAAAGCTACACAATAGATGCCAATAGCATAGAAGAAAAAATAACAGACAGGACAAAAGCGGTAATCACAGTGCATTTATATGGAAGATGTGCCGATATGGAATCAGTACGTTCTGTGACAGACAAATACTCATTAAAACTTATTGAAGATGCTGCACAGGCGCATGGAGCAGTTTTCCATGGGCATAAAGTCGGGAATCTTGGAGATGCAGCGGCATTCAGCTTTTATCCGGGGAAAAATCTCGGTGCATTGGGCGATGCCGGAGCGGTTGTAACAAACGATAAAGAGGTTGCAGATAAAGTAAAAGCATATGGAAATTATGGCTCCTATGAAAAATATTGCCATGTATATCAGGGATGTAATTCCAGATTGGACGAGCTGCAGGCAGCTTTTTTATCTGTGAAATTAAAGTATTTGGATCAATGGAATGAGGAACGCAGTCGGATTGCAGATATTTATAGCGAAAGAATCCATAATGTGAAAGTTACACTGCCTGCTATGCCGAAAGAAAAGGCAGAGCATGTTTTCCATATATATCCGGTGTTAGTGAAGGATAGGATAAACTTTATAGAATATTTGAGACAGCAGGGCATTATGACAAATGTACATTATCCTATACCCATTACCGAACAGGAGGCATATATAGACTGTCGTGGACAAATAGAAAATTATCCGGTAACAAAACGAATTTGTGCGCAGGAAGTAAGCCTGCCTCTTTATCCGGGAATGACTAAGGAGCAGATAGAGTGGGTAGTAATATGTGTGAATGAATTCTAAGCATGGAGAAGAACGGTATATGAGGGATATAGAAAATTATGAGGAAGCATATTGTACATCAGATTTTGAACAAAAATATCAAGTATATTATAGAAGAAAGAAGATTCTCGAGATGTTTAATCGGGGATATAGGAAAATTTTGGAAGTCGGCTGCGGTATGCAGAGTATAGGGAATTTCATTTCAGACTTTGAGGAATTTACGATTGTAGAACCCGGAAGCGGATTTATAGAAAAGGCGAAAAAGGATCTTGTAAATAGATCGGGAGTTTATTTCGTACAAGGATTATTACAAGAAAAAGCGGAAACGTTGAAAAATCGTGAATTTGACCTAATTATTGTAAGCAGCTTGCTTCATGAACTGGAAGATTCGCTAAAAATGCTTGTAACAGTAAAAAACTTATGCGGGGAGAAAACAATAGTACATATAAATGTTCCAAATGAGCGCTCTTTACACAGAATTTTAGCATATGAAAGCGGAATCATACAAGGTCTGGATAATAAGAGTGAGAGAAATGTTCAACTGCAGCAGAATTGTATTTACAATTTAAACACATTGGAACAGTTAGTCAGAAGAAGCGGCGGTGTGACAATAATGGATAAAGGGTCATATTTTGTTAAACCATTTAGTCATGAACAGATGGAAAAATGTTTAAATTATGAAATATTTGATGAAAGAGTACTGGAAGGTTTCGATAACTTAATAAAATATATACCGGAACTGGGAAGTGAAATTTATATAAATTATAGATATTTAGAACACGGAGAAGAAGAAATTGGAGTTGAAAATAAAGAAATATGAGAACAATTTGAAAGAAAAATGGGATGATTTTGTTTTAAATGATTCCATTAACGGAACTTTTCTGCAAAGTAGAAATTTTCTGGAATATCATGGGAATAGATTTAAAGATACTTCGTTGATTATTTATAAAGGTGAAGGTGCTATTGTGGCAGTAGTACCGGCATGTAGTGTTATAGAAGATAATAAAAAGATATTTTATTCACATTGCGGAAGTACTTTCGGGGGAATCATAGTAGGCAAGAGTTTCAATAATATAAAGCATATGGATGCAATTTTGGATATATTGGAGGAGTATTTAGAATCTGAAAAATATAATCTGGCAGTAATGAAAAATACGACACAGATTTTTTCAACAGGAAATATAGAATTATTATCTTATTTTCTGATTCAAAGAGGGTATCATTCATATTGTGAACTGACCAGTTATATTGACTTTGTTGAATATAATAAAGATATTTGTTCAAATTTTACCAAAGGTAAGAGGCGGGATTATCGGTATTCTTTAAAACAGGGATTGGAATTTATAAGAATAAATGATGACAAAGAACTGGAGGAATTTTATGACACTTTGCAGGAGAATCTGCAAAAGCATGAAAAAAAACCTGTACATAGCCTGGAAGAATTATTGGAATTTAAAAACAAGAGATTGCAAAACATTGTGGAATTTTATGGTGTTGTCTGGGAAGGAAAAATAGTGGCGGGAAGCATGGTATTTAACTTTCAAGACAGAGTGTTCCATACACAGTATTTAGCATCTAAGCAGCAGTATCCACATTTGTTTTTAATGACATTTTTGATTGTGAATCTTATTAATGAAGCAGCTAAAAGGAAATTTCGATACTTTTCATTTGGTATTAGTACTGAAGAGCATGGGAAAATTTTGAATAAGAATCTGGCTCAGTTTAAAGAAGAATTCGGGGCACAGAATGGACTAAATGTAACGTTTATCAAAGAATATGATTGAAAGAATATCATAATAAACTGATATGAAAAGGAGATTTTCTACATATGAAAGCGAATGCAAGGTGTACTGTATTGATGCCATTATATAATAAAGAGAAATATATAGAAGCAGCAATAAAATCTGTTTTGAATCAGAGTATGGCACATTGTATAGAACTGGTGATTGCTGATGACTGTTCGACGGACGGAAGTATTAAAATTGCTCAAAAATATGGTGAATTATATTCTGATATTATAACGGTATTAACGTCTGAAAAAAATCGGGGATTATTGGCAAATGATATTAGGGTATATGAAAATATGAAGACAGAGTATTTTTGTGTACTGGATCCGGATGATTACTGGACTGATAACGATTTTTTACAAAGAGCCGTTAATTTTCTGGATGAGAACAGAGATTTTGTCTGTTATGGAGCCAACACAGTTTTAAATGATGAAGGAAAAGATGTAGGAGTATATATACCAACCGACAGAAAGCAGTATGTGACAAATTCTATCGAAGATTATTTAGAAGGCGCTATAAGAGGGCAGGTAATTGTGCCGCATACAACAGCTGCCGTATATCGTAATGTAATATTTAAAAATGGAGTGCCGGAAATCATAAGAAATGCAGTTGGAACAATTTCAGAAGCATCTTTCAGAGCAGACCATGACAGATTTGTAATTCATTTGAAATATGGAAAGACAATTTTTGTAAATGATTTAGTTGCCGTGTACAGAATGACCAAAGAGGGCATATGGAGCGGTGCTAAACAGATTCATAAAGATTTATTAGATGCGCAGGCAAAGTTTGATTATTCTGCTTTTTACGACGATATTTATTGGGAAAAGTTCAGGGAAACAGCAAAACCATATTATGTGAGAATATTGAAGGAAAAAATCAGTATGCTGCAAAGAGGAGAGGTGATGAGTCCCGATGATGCTATGATTTTTCAGAATGTTGAGAGAGAATTTAAAAAAGAGGGAAATATAAATATGGAAAAACACATGAAGGGGGGGGCGTTTTCAGACTTAGAGAATAGGTTAAATAATATAGAGAATTTTTTGCGACATGGGTTAGATAAGCAGCAGGAATTGATTTGGGCCAATATCTTTCATGATACAATCCGCGGCAGTGAGTGGCTGCCGCCAAATCTTGCGTTATCGCCCGGAAGATGGGCATTAGGATATCCGGGATTATATGCCTTATATCGGACTCTTGACGAAATGAAACCATTATCCATTTTGGAATTGGGATTAGGGCAGTCAACCAAAATAATCGGAAGTTATGTAAATTATATGAACAAAAAAGGATATGAGTGCCGTCATTGCGTCGTGGAACACGATAAAAATTGGATTGACTTTTTTGTATCCAATAATAATATCAAAGAAACTGAAATAATACAATTAGATATGGAGGAAGTAGAATTTAATATCGAGGGTATTGGGAAAACCGGAGTAAATATATATGTAGGATTTCAGCAGAGACTACAAGGCAGGAAGTTTGATATGATTTTTATAGATGCTCCGTTAGGCTCAAAAGAGTATTCCAGAATTGATGTTGCCAATATTCTTCCGGATTGTCTGTCAGAACAATTTGTTTTAATGATGGATGATTGTGAAAGAAAAGGAGAAATAAGAGGATTGCAATTAATAGAGAGCATTTTACAGGAGAATCAGATCGCATATGGCAGAGGAATCTATCAAGGGGAGAAGGCAACAATATTACTGGTATCAAAAGGTAGACTGAACTTTTTGACCTCTATGTGAAGTAAAAAAGAAAATTAAATTTTAAAAAATCTCTAAAGTAATTAAAAAAACTCCCGATATATATAACAGGTAAAGATAATTTACTTAACTGAGAGTAATGGACTTGAAGGCAGCGTACGAGTCAGCAGAGCCATTACACCGAAAATAAACGGCAGGGAAGCCGTATTAAATTCAAGGAGGAATATATTATGGTAGTACAACACAACATTACAGCAATGAACTCAAACAGAATGCTTGGTTTGACAACAAGCGCACAGGCAAAATCCACAGAGAAGTTATCATCCGGATATCAGATCAACCGTGCAGCAGATGATGCAGCAGGCTTATCCATTTCCGAGAAGATGAGACGTCAGATCCGTGGACTTACACAGGCATCTGCAAACGCTCAGGATGGTATCTCCTGTGTACAGACAGCAGAAGGTGCATTGAATGAAGTACAGGATATGTTACAGAGAATGAACGAACTGGCTGTAAAAGGTGAGAACGGAACATTGACATCAGCAGACCGCAGCTATATCCAGTCTGAAGTAAAACAGTTAATGTCTGAAATCGACCGTGTACAGAGCACAACGACATTCAATGAGCAGAACTTACTTGATGGTTCTTTCACAAACAAAGGTCTTCAGGTTGGAGCAGAATCCGGACAGCACATCACAGTAACAATCAAGAACATGAGTACCAATGAGTTGCTCAACAGCGCAGTTAAGAAAGGTACAACATTCGGTACAGCTAATATTGATACTGTAAGTACTGATACGGATTATGAATACAGCAATAAGGCAACCGGAAGTACAGACAGAAACACTCTGGATGCAGGAATGTTAGAGAAATTCTACACATTTAATACCGCAAAAGTTACTGATACAACGACTATGACAGCAACTAAATCAGGCAAAGCCGGTTTAACAGCCTCACCTACAGCAGCAGACTTTGCAGCGCTGAATGCATTTGCAAAGAGCGCAATCAAAGATGTATCACAGCAGCGTTCAGATCTTGGTGCAATCCAGAACAGATTAGAGCATACGATTGCAAACCTGGATAACATCGTAGAGAACACAACATCTGCAGAATCTGCAATTCGTGATACAGATATTGCAACAGAGATGGTTAAATACTCTAACAACAACATCTTACAGCAGGCTGGTACATCAATGTTATCACAGGCAAATCAGTCCAACCAGTTGGCATTGTCCTTACTTGGCTAATACTGATAAGACGGAAATCATTGCAAAACTACCGAAGAAAGGTCGATATTTATCGGCCTTTCTTTTTGCGTGAAATTTAGTTTCTGTGTTAATAATATTATTTTTTAAATTTAGGTCTAAAGTAAAGCAGAAAAAGTCCGATATATATAACAAGTAAAGCAAATACTTACTTAGCAGTAATGGAACTGAAGGCAGCGTACGAACCAGCAGAGCCATTACACCGAAAACAAACGGCAGGGAAGCCGTATTAAATTCAAGGAGGAATATATTATGGTAGTACAAC